>JBMCLC010000472.1:0-2512 GCA_048614715.1 Oceanidesulfovibrio sp. | reverse complement strand
TGCGCGGATTCAGCGAGGAAAAGCGCATGGGCACGTTCGAGATGCTCATGAGCTATCCTGTGCGGGAGTGGGAGGTGGCGGCCGGAAAACTCATCGCGCTCGCGGTGTTCCTGCTGGCCATGGTGGCCGTGAGCTTCGCAGGCGGCTCCGGGCTGCTGTTCCTGTTCTCGGAGCCCGAGCTGGCGCCGACCTTTGTGGGCTACCTCGGCCTGCTGCTGATTGCCGTGAGCTTCGCCTCCCTGGGTTTGTTCCTGTCCTCGCTCACGGAGAGCCAGGTGGTGGCGGCCGTGTCCACGTTCGTGGCCCTGCTGCTGCTCTGGGTGGTCTCCTGGCTGGAGGACGCCGCCCCGGCCGGAGCCAAACCGTTCCTCTCCGAGCTTTCCATGCTCACCCATTTCGAATCCTTCACCAACGGCGTACTCGACGTCGGCGATCTCGTGTACTTCGCGACCTTCATCGCGGGCTTCTTCTGGCTTACGGTGCTGTCGCTGGAAAACCAACGGTGGAGGGCGTAGCGTCATGCTCAAGCGACTCTCCATGACCATCCTGACCGGGCTCATCGCCATCGCGCTGCTCGTGGGCGTCAACGTGCTGGCCTCCAAGCGCGACTGGCGCTGGGACGCCACCTCGAACAAGCGCTACTCCCTGAGCGAGGCCAGCAAGGCCGCCCTGGAAACCCTGCCCGAGTCCGTGCACGCTGTGGCCTTTTTCCGGCCCACTGACGGCGCGGAGCAGACCGAAGACCTGCTGGAGCTCTTTGCCGGGCGCACCGAACGCTTCACATACGAGATTGTGGACCCGGACCGTGCGCCGTTCCGCGCCAAGCAGCTGGACGTGCGCCAGACCGGCGTTGTGGTCGTGCAGTCGGATGGCCGCACGGAAAAGGTCGTGTACCCCACCGAGGAAACGCTGCTTAACGCGGTGGTCAAGGCAACGACCCGCACCGAGAACACAGTGGGCGTGGTTACCGGCCACGGCGAGCTGGACGTGGAAGCGCCAGGCGGCCGCAAGGCCTCGGTCTTCAAGGAGCTGCTCACCGACCAGGGCGCGGTGGTGGAGCCGTTCACCCTGGCGATAGCCGAGTCCGTGCCCGAGGATGTGGATCTGCTGCTCATCCTGGGGCCTGCGCAGGATTTCATGGAGCACGAACTCGACGTGCTGGACGACTATGTGAACCGTGGGGGCAGGCTTTTCGTGGCGCTTATGCCAGAGGGGGCCACGAACCTGGAGCCCTGGTTGGCCGAGCGTTTCGGACTGCGCCGGCAGGAGGGCTTCGTTGTGGACACCCTGAGCCAGGTCATGACCGGCGACGCCATGACCCCGCTGGCCCAGCAGTACGCGCGCATGCCCATTACCCGGGACTTCGCCCTGATGACGCTGTATCCCACAGCAGGCGCGCTTGCAGCAGCGGAGAGCAACGCGACTGGAACCGAGGGCGACGCCAGACCTCAGGGCCTTGTGTTCAGCGGGGAACAGACCTGGCTGGAGAGCGACATCCAGGGCCTGCTTGATGGAACCGCCGAGTTCAACGAGGATGAGGACCTCATGGGGCCGTTCTGGCTGGGCGCTTTCTACATGGGCGCGCCCCACCCGACGGCCGACGGCCAGCCCGCCGGGGACAACGCGACCGAACCCACGAACTTCGCGGCCGCGACCAACGGGACAACCGGCGCTGCATCGCCGCCGATACGCGCGGTCTTCTTCGCCGACCAGGATTTCCTCACAGACGACTTCATCACCATTGGCGGCAACAAGGATCTGGCGCGCAACAGCCTGAACTGGCTTTTGGAGCGCGAGGGGCTGATCAGCGTGGACAAGCCCAAACCCGTGACCACGTTCCTGGTGCTGACGCCGCTGCAGCGGACGCTGCTGACCTACGTTCCCGTGATCGTCGTGCCCGGCGTATGTCTTGTCCTGGCGGTGGTGGTGGCGCTGCGGCGCCGGAGGACCAGGACGGCCAAGGGGTAGGGTGAGAAAATGATGCGCAGGTTGCTCTTAATTTCCGCCGCCGCCGCGGCCATATGGGTGCTCGCTGTCTGGCTGCCCAGCGAGGAGCCCGAAACCACAGCGCCGGAGCTTCCGGCCGGTTCGGAACAGGCCGGAGACCTGGTCGCGGGCCGGGCGCGGTGGATCGATTTTTCCGACGGCGCCGTGGACCGGGTGACGATCGCCAGGCCGGGCGGTGCTATCGAGCTGTACAAACAGGCCGGCGAATGGTTCGTGGACACGTCCGAGTCCGAGCCGCTCCGGGCCGAACGCGGCGAGGCCGAGGCCCTGACAACCTTCCTGCGCGGACATCCGCCGCTCAGGCGTCTTGAGGTCCACGTGGAGGACCTGGGCCGCTATGGTCTGGACAAACCCGAACGAGGCATTAGTGTATTCGCCGACGGAGAGGCGTTCACCCTGATGCTGGGAGATCTGAACCCGACGGGCGACGGCGTATACGGCGTGGCTCACGGACCAGCTCCGGCAGCAACGCAGGAAGATTTCGATCCGGCCGCCGGCCAGGTTC
>JBMCLC010000471.1:0-2514 GCA_048614715.1 Oceanidesulfovibrio sp. | reverse complement strand
AGGAGCACCTTGGCCGATGACCGTCTTGCAGCAGATCAGGCTCGGCTTTCCCGTTTCATCCAGTGAGCGTTGCACTGCGTCGCGGATGGCATCGGGGTCATGACCGTCGACCGCTTCCACAACGTGCCAGCCGTAGGCGCGGAAACGCGCCGGCGTGTCGTCCGTGAACCAGCCCTCGACGCAGCCGTCGATGGAGATGCCGTTGTCGTCATAGAATGCCACGAGCTTGCCGAGGCCGAGAGTCCCGGCGAGTGAGCAGGCCTCGTGGGAGATGCCCTCCATCATGCAGCCATCGCCCATGAAGACGTACGTGTGGTGATTGACGATCTCATGACCCGGCTTGTTAAACCGGGCGGTGAGGACCTTTTCAGCCACAGCCATGCCCACGGCGCAGGCGATACCCTGGCCAAGGGGACCTGACGTGGACTCGACCCCTGGCGTGACGCCGTACTCCGGGTGTCCCGGTGTCTTGGAGTGCAACTGCCTGAAGTTTTTGATGTCCTCGATGGTCAGGTCGTATCCCGAAAGGTGCAGGAGGGCATACAGCAGCATCGAACCATGGCCGTTTGAGAATACGAAGCGGTCGCGGTTGTTCCATCCCGGGTTCTTTGGGTTGTGGACAAGGAAATCGTTCCACAGGACTTCGGCGATGTCGGCCATTCCGAGCGGGGCTCCGGGATGGCCGGAGTTGGCGCACTGGATGGCGTCCATGGCGAGAGCTCTGACGGCGTTGGCGAAATCGGTGCGCTTAGGCATGCGTCCTCCTTGATGCAGGGTTGCGGATGGATCAGAGCACCAGGCAGTATAGGCGCTGGTAGAATTCGCAGACGCGGCGCGCGATCGGAGCCTTCAGGCCGCATTCCTGCAGTCGACAGTAGATGTGCAGCGGATTGAGATGGTGGCGCAGATGTTCTTTCATGATCCTCTCCTCGTTGATTTCCTGAACAAGGAAGAACAAGTTGCGTGCCATCTGGCGACAGGATGGCCGCGACATGAAGAACTGCTCTTAATTACAGCGTGATGCGCATGGGTGCCGTGCGTTCGCTGCGATCTGGCAAGTGTGTCAGCCATGGCCCAGGTCTTGGTGCCGTATGGCATGTGCGCAGTGAGTGGCACACTTTCGGCCGGTATCGGCCGGGGGGAGTAGGGGGTATCTAGCGGCTGAAGAAATTGAGATAGGACAGGAATGAATCCATGTCCTCGGAAGGCACGGCCGATCCCAGGAGGACGGCGGATATCCAGGCGGCGTTCTTCGGTCTGCGGCGGGCCGAACGCAACAGGCTGCCGATGGCCTGAGGCGTGCGCAAGCCGAGCAGCCGACCGGCGAGATCGATGTGTGGGCCGAGCTCCTTCCATAACCTGTATGGGTACTTGCCGAGAGCATCCGCCGTGGCCAGCGCGTTTTCGCCGACAAGAACCTCTTCGGCAACCCCTGCAGCGACGGCGGCGGAGCGCATGGAATTCGCGATGCCGATGGCGTTGCAGGGATGAACCAGACCGGCGGCGTCGCCGAGCAGCACGAATCCCTCGCCGTGCACCTCGCGCAGAGTGTTGGCCACAGGCAACTCGGAGACCCTGGGTGGGTCGTCGAGCTCGGCGAACTCGAAACGATCGCGGAGTTGGGGGGACTGAAGCGCCTCGCCCAGCAGATGCTTAGGCTTCAGCTTTCGATCCTTGACTGCTGCGATAGGGATGGAAAGTCCGACATTGGTCTGGCCGCTTTCGGTTGGGTGGAGCCAGAGATACCCCGGGAGAACGCTCTCGGGAAAATGCGCCTCGATGCATCCCTGCGTGCCCAGGACTTGCCGGTAATAGGCCTGGACGGCGAGATTTCTGAAATCCGTATAGCGGGGCAAGCCCATGGCTCGTCCCAGGATGGAGTCGGCACCGTCTGCGCCAACGAGCAAACGGGCTGTGGCGGTGAGCATTCTGCCTCCGCCATAATCAGCGCGTACGCCAAAGGCTCGGCCATCCTCCTGCAGAATCTCCGTGACCCGGCACCAATCCCGCAAGTCGCATTCGGAACGCGCCGCCTGCTGCAGCACATCATCGAATATGACCCGGCGACAGATGACACCTGAGACGGGATCGTCCTCGGCGAACTTGATGAGCGGCACGGTGAGTTGCTCACCGTCCGGTGCATGGAAAAGAATGGAATTCACTCGGGTGAAGGGAGCCAACAGAAGCTCATCGAGCACGCCCAGAGAGCGCAGCACGCCGATGGCGGGCGACGAAATGAAGTCGCCGCAGTCTTTGCTGCGCGGGAGCTTGTGTCTTTCCAGAAGCAGCACGGACAAGCCCTTGCGTGCCGCCATAAGAGCGAACGTGCATCCTGCAGGTCCGGCGCCAATCACGATACAATCATACTCGGTGGACATGATGGGCCCATGGAATTCGTCGTTTTGTAGTCAATGCAGAGAGATTACGGGCATGATAAAAGCAAAAGGCTGTTTAGAAAAGCGCGGAGACAGGATCCCGAGTCGATTCGTGACCGGGCCATCAAGAAAATCTTGA
>JBMCLC010000470.1:0-2524 GCA_048614715.1 Oceanidesulfovibrio sp. | reverse complement strand
GAAGGCGTCGTCTGGCAGGTTGGAGACATCCACGAGGTCGCTGGACAGGGCGCGCATGTTGGTGCCGCCCCAGGAGATGTGCTCGTTGCGGCCAATGGCGAACACCGGCACACCGGGCAGCATGAAGCCCACGGCGTGTATGGACGGGCACTCCAGGCCGGCAATGAGCCAGAAATTGGGCAGGAGCATGCCGAGGTGGGGATCGTTGGCCATGAGCGCGGCGCCGGTTTCTGTGTGGCTGCCGGCTACGGCCACGGAGTTGGATCCGGGTTTGGCGTGGGACATGATGAGTTCGGTTGCTTCCACGCCACCTTCGCCGGCAAAGCTCACAGCGCCGGCCAGGCCCACGTCCACCAGGTACTTGCGCACGGTCTCGCGCTTTTCAGGGTCCTCAATGGAGAGCAGGGTGTAGAAGGATATCCAGTTCACGTCGATGGAGGCGAGTCTGCCCAGGGTGAGCACGTCGAGCACGGTCCAGGGTTCGTCGCCCACGGCCAGCACCCTCATCTCGTGCGGGTACTCTTCCTTTTCAAGCTGGTTCTTATAGTGGTTGATGCCGTCCACGAATCTGGACAGCCAGCGTCGCGTGTCCGGATCCATGGCGTCGTACATGTCCCGGGTTGCGTAGCCGAAGTCGATGGCGCGCATGGCGCGGTCCAGTCCCTCCAGCGAAGGGCCGCCCAACTCGGACATCCGGCCCTGGGACAACCGCTTGGCCACCTCGAGCTGCGCCAGACGCAAGTGCGCGTGGACCATGCCCAGAAGAAACGCCGCGTCGTTGTCCGAGGCCGCCTCGATGTATGGAATCTGGTGCTCGTTCCAGCGGAGCATGGCTGGCTTTTCCAGAGGCAGGCCGTTCGTGGGGAATGCGGCCAAACGTTGTACCAGCGAGGTCTCCGGCGGCAGCGGCGCGAGCATGGAGCACCCGGATGCAAGGATCAGCGGGGCCGCAAAGAGGCACAGGACAGCAAAGACTAAGCGATGACGAATGGACATGGCCGGACTGTATACGTTGAAGGACCGATTAGGAAGGGCGTCGGTGGAGCGTTGTGGAATTGTAGCGTTTGGATCGCCGCATGCCGGCCCTGGATTCGATCAGGTGGCGGGCTTGCCTCAAAGGAGACAGTCCCGTATACAATAGTACGATGCCCTGTCCGTTTCGGCAGGTCGTGTCGCGGAATCGACACATGTAAATCGTTCGGTTACGCAGGCGGCCGATAAAGGGCGGATCGGCGGAGCAGCCGCCCTGGACTTGTGCGGGAGGACCAGGAACCCGCTTGGACCACGCACCGGAAAGGTATGATACAGGGACTGTCCTTTTCTCCCTGCGCAGGCGGGACACTCCGGGAAAGGACATGGCCAGGAACTCGGCGCCCGTTATTCGGATAGCTGGGCATGGTTTTCGCGCCGTGACCGAGCGCCGAAAACAAGCCGGGTGATGGGCGAAACAAAAATAATGCGACGCCACGGAAGATGACAGGGGATGACACTGATCGAAACAGGGTACCGGCAAGGCGAAAAGGAATGAACGGATCATTCTACTGGCGCACCGTGCGTAGCGATCGGCTTGCCTTCCTGCAAAACGGCGCAGCGTATTTCCCGGCTTTCGTGGAATCCGTGCGCAAGGCGAAGTATACCGTCTACATAGCCGGGTGGGACCTGGACAGCCGCGTGGCGCTCACAGGCCGGGATACGAAGGAGCCTTTGCGGCTCGGTTCGTTTCTGGACCAGATCGCCAAGGCCCGTCCGGAGCTCAACATCTACCTGCTGGTCTGGGACTTTTCCATACTGTTCGCAGCCGAACGGGAGCCTGCGCCCATCATCTCGCTGGGCTGGAAACGCCATCCGCGCGTCCACTACCATGCGGACGGCGAGCATCCCTTCGGCGCGTCCCACCACCAGAAGTTCGTGGTGGTGGACGACAGCCTCTGCTTCGTGGGCGGCATGGACATCGCCGTGAGGCGCTGGGACACTATGTCGCACGATCCGGACGATCCAAATCGCGTCGATCCCACGGGCGAGCCCTTCGGGCCTTACCACGACGTGCATTCCGTGTTCGATGGCGAGGGCGGCGCCGTGCTCGGCGAGTATTTCCGCCATCGGTGGCTGCGCGCCACGGGCTCTTCGATCGAGAAGCCGAAGACGGACGCAAGCGTTCCGGACGAGGACCTCTGGCCCGAAAGCGTGCGGCCCCTGTGCATGGACGTGGACGTGCATCTTGCGCGCACAGAGCCCAGGCACAAGGGATTCCCCGAGATTCGCGAGGTGGAGTCCATGATTCTGGAAACCATCCGCCGCGCGAAGAACCATCTGTACATCGAGAACCAGTATCTCAGCTCGGCAGCCGTAGGCCTAGCGCTGGCGCAGCGGCTGCGGGAGGACGATTGCCCGGAGGTGCTCATGGTGCTTCCGAAGAAATCCGGCAGCTGGCTCGCCCGCAAATCCATGGACGCCCTCCGCGCCAAAACCCTGAAGGACCTGTACGAGGCGGACGTGAACGGCAGGCTCTTAGTCCGCTATCCCC
>JBMCLC010000469.1:0-2526 GCA_048614715.1 Oceanidesulfovibrio sp. | reverse complement strand
ATAGAAAAAAGGCGCCGCCTGCGTGGCGACGCCCTCTGTTGGTCGGTTCGTGTCTGGTACGGTTATTTCACCTTGCCTGCTTTCCAGGCCTCGATCAGCTCGTCGTAGTTCACGGTCTGGCCCTGGGGCTTCTCGTTCTCGAGCTTGGCCTTAGGCGCTCCGGGCTGGTTGAGCCAGTATTCCGGATCGCGGGGTTCGTTGAGCTTGGGTCCGCACACGGTCAGGACATTGGCGCGCTCGAGGCGCTCCAGGATGCGGTCCTGCTCGGCGGCCAGGTTGTCCATGGCGGTGTCCACGGTGACTTCGCCGGCAACGGCCTCACCGATGTTCTGCCACCACAGCTGGGCCAGCTTGGGGTAGTCCGGGACGTTGGTGCCGGTGGGCGTCCAGGAGACGCGGGCCGGGCTGCGGTAGAACTCCACGAGGCCGCCCAGCTTGGGGGCGCGCTCGGTGAAGGACTCGTGCCGGATGTCGCTGTCGCGGATGGGGGTCAGACCCACGTGGGTCTTCTTGAGCGAGGTGGTCTTGGCCACGCAGAACTGGGCATAGAGCCAGGCGGCCTTGCGGCGATCCACAGGGGTGGATTTCAGGAAGGTCCATGAACCGCAGTCCTGGTAGCCCAGCTTCTGGCCTTCTTCCCAATACGGGCCGTGGGGCGAGGGTGCCATGCGCCACTTGGGCGTGCCGTCCTCGTTGACCACGGGGATTCCTTCCTCGACCACGGACGCGGTGAACGCGGTGTACCAGAATATCTGCTGAGCCACGTTGCCCTGGGCCAGGTAGGGCAGGGACTGGTAGAAGTCCATGCCAAGGGCGCCAGGAGGTGCAAAGCGACGCAGCCAATCCATGTATTTGCGCAAGGCGTATTTGGCGGCAGGGCCGTTGGTGGCGCCGCCGCGCTCCACGGAGGAGCCGACCGGGTGGCAGTCTTCCACGCGGATGCCCCATTCGTCCACGGGCAGGCCGTTGGGCAGGCCCTTGTCGCCGGCGCCAGCCATGGAGAGCCAGGCGTCGGTAAAGCGCCAACCGAGGTCAGGCGCTTTCTTGCCGTAGTCCATGTGCCCGTAGATGGCCACGCCATCGATTTCGCGCACGTGCTGGGTAAAGAACTCGGCGATATCTTCATAGGCGGACCAGTTGACCGGCACGCCCAGCTCGTAGCCGTAGAGCTCCTTGAACTGCTTCTTGAGTTCGGGATTGTTGAACCAGTCGTAGCGGAACCAGTAAAGGTTCGCGAACTGCTGGTCGGGCAGCTGGTAGATGTTGCCGTCGGGAGCGGTGGTGAAGGAGATGCCCATGAAGTCGTCGAGATCCAGGGTGGGCAGTGTCACGTCCTTGCCTTCGCCCGCCATCCACTCGGTCAGGTTCACGGCGTTGCCGTAGCGGAAATGGGTGCCGATGAGGTCGGAGTCGTTGACGTACCCGTCGAAGACGTTCTCGCCGGACTGCATCTGCACTTGCAGCTTCTCGATGACGTCGCCTTCCTGAATCAGGTCGTGGGTGACCTTGATGCCGGTGATTTCCTCGAACGCCTTGGCGAGCACCTTGGATTCGTACTCGTGGGTGGGGATGGTCTCTGAAACTACGCGGATCTCCATGCCGCGGAAGGGTTCCGCAGCCTTGGTGAACCAGGCCATCTCATCCATTTGCTGATCTTTGGTGAGCGTGGACGGCTGGAACTCCTCCTCGATCCATTTTTTGGCCGCGTCCGAATATTGGTCCGCGGCGGCTACGCCCGCTGCGCACAATAGTGCCGCGAGCATGCTCCCCAGGATGAGGAGCCGCAGGAACATCCTGTACTTCTTTGACATAGCCACCTCCTAGCGTATTGCAGGTTATTGGAGTTACGCCATGGTAAGTGTGTCATAAAAACGTGTATTACTCGGATACTGCTGCAAAACCAACCGGAAATCGGATTTATCCCCAGCGCAGCATCGCGCCCAGGAAGGAGAGGGCGAGCACCAGGGCGTACCACAGGGAAAGCTGCGTGAGCCCCACCCAGGCCAGCAGGATGTACGCGCCGCCCAGAAGGCCCATGAACAGCCTGTCGCCCCGTGTGGTGGTCAGGGGCAGCAGTCCCCGCCGGGACACCGTGGGCGAGACGACCTCCCAGATGGCCATTATGGTGAGCACCACTCCGATGAAGATGAAGAACCCGGCGGTTACCGGCGTCCATGCCATCCATTCGAAATCCATGGTCGCGCCCTCCTGTGCTTAAACCCGGCCCAGGGCGAAGCCCTTTGCGAGATGGTTGCGCACGAACCAGATGACCAGCGCGCCGGGCACGATGGTCAGTATGCCGGCAGCGGCCAGAAGGCCCCAGTCCAGCCCCGTGGCGCTCACTGTCCGGGTCATGGTCGCGGCGATCGGCTTGGCGTTCGTGGTGGTCAGGGTGCGCGCCAGCAGGAGTTCCACCCAGCTGAACATGAAGCAGAAAAACGCCGTGACGCCTATGCCGGCGCGGATGAGCGGCAGGAAGATGGTGATGAAGAAACGGGGGAAGCTGTAGCCGTCGATGTACGCGGT
>JBMCLC010000468.1:0-2529 GCA_048614715.1 Oceanidesulfovibrio sp. | reverse complement strand
ACCTGGCAGGTGCCCACGGCGCGGTGGCCGCCGCCTCCGAAGCGCAGCATCAGCCGGCCAACGTCCAGGGTGGCGGTTTTGTTGATGATGGAGCGGCCCATGGTGAACACGGTGTTCATCTGCCGCAGGCCCCAGATGATGCGCAGGGACAGGTTGCATTCGGGGTAGAGGGCGTAGACCATGAAACGGTTGCCCACGAAAATCTCCTCCTGGTCGCGCAGGTCTATGATCACCAGAGGGCCGCGCACCAGGGCGTTGTCGCGGAGCATCTTCTTGTACGGCTCCACATGGGCGAAATAGCGCTCCAGCCGTTCCTTCACGTCCATCAGGCCGAGTATCTCGTCGATGGGCATAATCCGGCAGTGTTCGATGAGCCGTTCCATGAGCTGGTAGTTGGAGATGGAGTAGTCGCGGTAGCGGCCCAGGCCGGTGCGCGGGTCCATGACGAAACTCAACAGCACCCAGCCCTTGGGATTCATGATGTCCTCTTCGGTGAGGTTGCCGGAGTCGCATTTGTCCACGGCGTCCATCATTTCGTTAAAGCGCTCGGGAAAGGTGTCCGCGCCGCCGTAGTAGTTCCAGATGACCCGCGCGCAGGAGGGTAGTGGTTCAGCCGCACCTTCGAACCGGAGCTTCCTGCTCAGGCGGTCCTCCTCGCTGGAGTGGTGATCGAACCATAAACCGCATCCGGGCACGTAGGGCACGTTGGCGAGCACGTCGCCCTCGCCGACCTCGATCTTGCCGTCCTGGAGGTCCTTGGGATGGACGAACTTCCATTCCGTCATCACTCCCGCTTCCTTGAGCAGCACGGCGCAGATGAGACCATCGAAATCCGAACGGGTGAGCAGTCTCATGGATGGTTCCCCTATGGGCGGCGGCAGGCGAGTGCCGGTCCCGGACTTTTCTTTCCGACGTTTTTGCTCTAGCAGCTTACTCGAACCATACGCCGAACGGATCGGCGCGTGAAGAACGCGACCCCCCATGCCGGGCTCCGAGCCTGGAGCCTCCGGGGTTGGAGAGGGAAGCATCCTAGAAGTTTTTGCGCAACTTGTGAATACCCGCGAGCGCAACGAAGGACCCCGCGTCCCCGTGGAGAAGGCTCGGACGATCGACCATGCAGATAGCTCTCGCCCTCGTCATTTCTTTCGCCGGCTTGTGTCTGCTCGTGTATTTCATGCAGAACAGGCTGGTCTTCCGGCCGTTTTCCACCCTGGAAGCGGACCCCTCGGCGTTCGGCCTGCCTTTCGAGGACGTGCGGCACATGGCCGAGGACGGCACACGCATCCACGCCTGGTACATACCGGGCAAGGCCGAAGGCGGCGGCGCCGGCCTGAGCGGCGTGTTCTGCCACGGCAACGCCGGAAACCTTTCGCATATTCTGGAGACCATGCGCATCCTGCGGGAGCTGGGCATGGACATGCTCTATTTCGACTACCGCGGCTACGGCGAAAGCGAGGGCAGCCCGGACGAGGAGGGCGTGGCCATGGACGCCCGGGCCGCATACGACTGGCTGGTGTGCGAGAAAGGGGCGGACCCACGGCGCGTGGTCGCCTGGGGGCGCTCCCTGGGGGGCGCGGTGGCGTCGCGGCTGGCCGTGGAGCGCGAAGTGGGCGCGCTCGTGCTGGAGACCGCCTTCACCTCCATCCCGGAGATCGGCTCGCACATGTATCCGCTGCTGCCGGCGCGATGGCTCGCCACCATCAAGCTGCCCACCATCGAATACGTCCGGCGCGTTCGCGCGCCCGTGCTGGTGGCCCACGGAGCAGGTGACGAGACCGTGCCCTACGCCATGGGCAGGAAACTATTCGCCGCGGCCAACGAGCCCAAAACATTCCTGGAGCTGGCCGGCGGCCATAACGATTTTTTCTTGGCGATGGGCGAGGACTACGCCGCGGGAGTGGAGCGGTTTCTGGAAACCCTGCCGCGTCCGGAAGCCAGGGACAGGAACCGATGATTCACGACGTTTCGCCTGGCCATGCATCCGGGCCACCCTCCGCCAGCGCCTGGCAGCGCAGCATGCGCAGCTTTCCCCCGGAGGCGGGCCCCTTGCCGCGGTCTTTGTGCGGCAGCTCCACGGCGAGCATCCGCGAGAGATCCGCGCGCAGGGCCGTGAAAATCGCGGCGTCCGCATCCATGTCGCCGTCCGCCGCCGTGGCCAGCAGCATTTCCTCCACGAGGTTCGCCTTGTGCAGGATTTCCAGGAGGTCCACCCGGGTGCCGGGCCTCAGCTCCGTATAGCGGCCTATGTTCATGTGGTGGCGGGAGGCCATGGCGCCGGCCCGGCGCAATCTGTTGGAGAGCCGCAGCCGTTCGGCCAGCCGTTCGGCCGCCGATTCGCCCCGTCCTTCGTGGTTGTAGTGTCTGGGCCAGATGTCCGGGTCGGTGCTGCACTTGCCCAGGTCGTGGCAGAGGGACATCCAGACTGCGGTGGATCGTTCGGCTCGCGGAAAGTCATCGTGCAGGGCGGCGGCGCGGTCCATGGACTGGGCCGTGTGCTCGAGCACGGATTCATCGTGGAAGGGTTTGGGG
>JBMCLC010000467.1:0-2529 GCA_048614715.1 Oceanidesulfovibrio sp. | reverse complement strand
TCGTTATCCAGGGCCGTGACATCCTCGCCGTCGATGAAGACATTGCCGGATGTGGGTTCGATGAGCCGGTTGATGCAACGGACCAAAGTGGACTTGCCGCTGCAGGAAAGCCCCATGACGACGACGATCTCGCCCTGTTCAACCTCGAAGGAAGCGTTGTTCACGCCGACGCTGAGTTTGGCGTCCTTGAATATCTCGTCTTTGGACATGCCCTTCTTGAGCATGGGGATGGCTCGCTCGGGGGAAGAGCCGAACACTTTGTACAAATTTTCGATACGTATCTTGGACATTGTATTGCTCGCAAGCTTTAAAAGGAAAGGCTGTTGTTGTACTGAAAAAGCAACCAATAGAGCCTATCACACGACGGTATTCTGTCAAATCAGTGCTTTTTCAGACAGCTATAAAAAAAAGCTGCATCGGCCGAGGGTAACGTACTTTTTGTGAACGTTCGATAAATCACCCGAAGAATACCCTGCTGCATTTCGAAAAAACCGGTGCCGCGGAAAAAGGTGAGAATGCCGGTGGGCGTTATGCATCTATGAAGGCGGTCAAAAAAATGGTACGACTATGCAGCGCGATGCCGGTGGCTTGGAGTGCTTCCGGGCATGCTTCATTCCGTGGCTCGACTCCATGGTTCCTGCTCCTCGGCTCTGCGAACGGCACGGCCGCACAAGGAGCGATAAGCCGAACGGAAGCCGGCCGGCTGCTGGGCGCGCTGTGCAGCCGATAACCCCGGGAACGCGGCGCACAGCCCTTGCCGCGAGCCAAGCTCCACGAAAGGATGCCTGATGCAGCCCGGAAGTTGCCCGGACGGGATGCAAGCCCTGCGGACGCCTCAATGAACAACACCTATCTATCCATGTCCTTGGGAGACCTCGTCCTGGCGCTGCCACTGGAGTCTGTGCACAAGGTGGCGCTCATGGTCGCCATAACGCCGCTGGGAGAAGAGGGGATTCCGCGGGGCATGCTCGGCGTCCTCAGCCTGGGCGGCCGCATAGTTCCCGTGTTCGACCCCCTCGTGCGCCTTGGCCAGGAGCCCAAGATTATTGACCCCTCGGATCACATTGTATTCGCCTGGGCCGGCAGCCGGATGGTCGGCCTGTGTGTGGACGAGGCCGGCGGCGTGTTTCGCGAATCACCACAGAACGTTGCGGCGGCGTCCGATGCGTCCCGAACCGCCGCCATAGCTCCGGGCAGTTCAGTCTGGAAGGATCTGCGCGGCATTGCCGGAATCGCTCCCCTGGCGGATGGATTGGCTGTGATTCGTGATCTCGACGCGTTTCTCAGCGAAGAGGATCAGCGCCTGCTGGATGAGGCGCTGGATTCCCTGGACGATCAGGCCCTCGCCTACGTCAAGAGTAAAGAAGAGGCCAGGTGAGGACCATCCAGCCTTCCGAATCGCTCGACAGGCTCGCAGCCATGGTTCTGGAGCTGTGGGGCCTGCAGTTTTCCAAGGATCGATACAAGGATCTCTCCCGGGGCGTGGAGGCGGCGGCCAAGAGCCTGGGCCTTCCCTCCGAGACATTCGTGGCGATGATTCTACGGGAGCCGGCCCATTCCAGCCGGGGCAAGCTGTTGTCCATCCTGGTGGAGAAGCTCACGGTCGGCGAGAGCTACTTCTTCCGGGAGACACGGTCCATCCACGCCCTGGACGAGTCCATCCTCCCCTCGCTCATCCACGCCAGATCACAGCAGCGCGACAGGCGCCTGCGGCTCTGGAGCGCGGGGTGCGCCACAGGCGAAGAGCCCTACACCCTGTCCATATTGTTGGACAGGGTCTTCAAGCGGCTCGGAGAACGCAGGGAGGATTGGGACGTGGAAATCCTCGCCACCGACATCAACAGGGAATTTCTCCGGAGAGCCAGGCATGGCGTGTACAGGCAATGGTCCTTTCGGGCGGCGCCGCCGTGGCTCAAGGAGCGGTATTTCGAGGAAACGAACGACAACCGCTGGCGCGTGAAGGACAAGGTCCGGGAACTGATCCGGTTCAGACTCTACAACCTGTGCGACCGAGAAACCAGGCTGGCCGAAGGCTCGGGCATGGACGTCATCCTCTGTCGCAACGTGCTCATCTACTTTTCCTACGAGAAGATGGCCTGCGCGCTGAAAAACCTGCGCAGCCATTTGGCCGCTCAGGGTTGGCTCATCACCAGCCCCACCGAATCCGCCCACGTGCTGGAGAGCAACATCTTCGTGCCCTGCCGGGTTCTCGATCTGCTGGCGTTCTGCAAAGCCGAGCCTGAATCCCCCCAGCCGCCCGAGGTTCCACCTCCTGCCGAGCCCGCGATACCATACGCCGTTGCGGGCGGCGCGGACATGGCCTGGTACGGCGGCGCGACGGCGGGAGAACCCGCCATGTCCGCCGGAATGGCAGATGCTTCAGTCGCTGTCCATGCGCCGGAACCGACAGCGCCGACAGTTGACGAAGTCGGAGGAGCGCTGGAAGCCGCGGAAGCCGCCATCGTCCATGGCGAACTCGAGCGCGCCGAAGCCTACGCCAGGAGTTTTCTCCACAAGAACGGCAACGCT
>JBMCLC010000466.1:0-2530 GCA_048614715.1 Oceanidesulfovibrio sp. | reverse complement strand
GACCCGGGCCTTCACACCCGAGGCCGATCCTTCCCGCGAGTCTTATTCCATAGTCATTCCCCCGCCCAACGTGACGGGCACCCTGCACATGGGCCACGCCCTGAACATGACATTGCAGGACATTCTGTGCCGCTTCAACAGGCAGAAGGGCAAGAACGTCCTCTGGGTGCCGGGCATGGACCACGCCGGCATCGCCACGCAGAACGTGGTGGAGCGCCAGCTCGCCACGGAGGGCCTCTCCCGCGAGGACCTGGGCCGCGAGCAGTTCGTGGAGCGCGTCTGGCAGTGGAAGGAAGAGTACGGCGGCAAGATCCTCAACCAGATCCGCCGTCTCGGCGCGTCCGTGGACTGGAGCCGTGAGCGCTTCACCTACGATGAGCTGTTGTCCAAGGCCGTGCGCGAGGTGTTCGTCCAGCTCTATGACGAAGGGCTCATCTACAAGGGCGACTACATCATAAACTGGTGCAACCGCTGCCACACCGCCCTGGCGGACGACGAGGTGGAATACGCGGCCAAGGCCGGCAAGCTCTACCTCATTCGCTACCCGTATACGGCCAGGGGCGGAACCGGCGACCGGCTGCCGGACCTGGTGGTGGCCACCACGCGGCCGGAGACCATGCTGGGCGACACTGCCGTGGCCGTGAACCCGGAGGACGAGCGCTACCGCGACGCCATCGGCATGGAAATCGCCCTGCCGCTCACGGACCGCACCATCCCGGTGATCGGCGACACCTACGTGGACATGGAGTTCGGCACGGGTTGCCTGAAGATCACCCCGGCGCACGATCCCAACGACTTCGAGATAGGCCGCAAGCACGAGCTGAACTCGCTCCAGGTCATCGATTCCCGAGGCGTCATGAGCGAGGCTGCCGGGCCGGATTTCGCGGGCATGACCACCCAGGAGGCGCGCAAGAAGCTCGTGGCCGCATTGAAGGAGCGCGGTCTTCTCGTGGAGGTCAAGGATTACGATCACAACGTGGGCCACTGTTACCGCTGCAAATCGGTTATCGAACCACACGTCTCCACCCAGTGGTTCGTCAAGGTGGCGCCCCTGGCGCAGAAGGCGCGCGACGCCGTGTCCGAGGGCGAGACGCGGATTCTGCCCGATCAGTGGGTCAAGACCTACAACAACTGGCTGGACAACATCCGCGACTGGTGCATCTCCCGCCAGCTCTGGTGGGGCCACCGTATCCCGGCGTGGACCTGCGAATCCTGCGGCAGTTTCATGGTTGCGCGCGAGGCCCCCACGGTATGCAACGAGTGCGGCTCCGGCAGCCTGAAGCAGGACGAGGACGTTCTGGACACCTGGTTCTCCTCGGCCCTGTGGCCGTTCTCCACCATGGGCTGGCCGGAAAAGACCAGGGACCTGGAGACGTTCTACCCCACGTCCGTGCTCGTCACCGCGTTCGACATCCTGTTCTTCTGGGTCGCGCGGATGATGATGATGGGCATCCATTTCATGGGCAAGCCGCCGTTCGCCGACGTTTACATCCACGCCCTGGTGCGCGACGCCGAGGGCAAGAAGATGTCCAAGTCCGTGGGCAACGTCATCGACCCGCTGATCATGATCGACAAGTACGGCTGCGACTCCCTGCGCTTCACCCTCACGGCGTTTGCGGCCATGGGCCGGGACATCAAGCTGGCCGAGGAGCGTATCGAGGGCTACCGCCACTTCGTGAACAAGATCTGGAACGCGGCGCGGTTCGTGATGATGAACCTGCCCGAGTCCATGCCGGCGGATACGGCCGAGCGCGAGGTGGAGAAGACCTCCGGCGTGCACCACCAGTGGATTTTTCATCGGCTGGAGCAGGTCAAGCAGGATGTCGGCAGGTCGCTGGAGGAATACCGCTTCAACGACGCGGCCCAGGCCCTGTACCAGTTCATCTGGCACGAGTTCTGCGACTGGTATCTGGAAATGCTCAAGCCCGAGTTCAACGGGGAGGATCAGGCGGCCCGCGAAGCAGCGCAAGCGGCTGTCTGGACTGCCTTCACCGAGGTGCTCGTGCTGCTCCATCCCATCATGCCGTTCGTCACCGCGGAGATATGGTCCGTACTGCCGGATACTCCGGGCAACGACATCGCTCTTGTTCCTTACCCGGCGCCGCGGCCCGCCGCGCAGAACGAGTCCGCGCAGAAAGCCATGGTGCTGGTGCAGGAAACCGTGGTCGCGGTGCGCAACATCCGCGGCGAGCTGAACATCGCTCCCTCCAAGGAGCTTGCGCTCATCGTTCGCCCGGCGGATGGGGACGCGGCCCGGATTCTGGAGGAGAACCGCTCCATGATCATCACGCTGGCGCGGCTGGAATCCCTGACCGTGGATGCGGAGGCAACACCGCCCAGGGCCGTGGCCTCGGCCGTGGTTCAGGGGTCGGAATGCTATGTTCCGCTGGCCGGGGCCATCGATTTCGAGGACGAGCTGGCGCGGCTGGACAAGGAACTGGGCAAGATCGAGAAGGAACTCGCCGTGGGCACCAAGAAGCTCGCCAACGAGGGTTTTGTCTCCAAGGCCCCGGCCGAAGTGGTCGCCAAG
>JBMCLC010000465.1:0-2534 GCA_048614715.1 Oceanidesulfovibrio sp. | reverse complement strand
GGCGACGGCAAGATCTTCATCTATCCGGTGGAGGAGGCCATCCGCATCCGCACCGGGGAGCGAGGGACGGGCGCTCTATAGCCCCTCCGCTAAAAGACGATCCGGTCCGGCGTCTGTCGTTTACTGCGGCAATGGCTCCGGGTGGCCGGGGCGTTAGGTGGCAGAAGTCCGGCGTGGCTTCCGCTGTCGTTCCAGCCGGCTTTGGTCGCATGTTGCGCCCACGATGATGGTGTCGGCCGTTATCTGCAGACGTGCGACACGGCAGCGCAGACAGACCGAGCGCTTTTTCTCGGGCAAAGAGAAGAGCAGCTCGAAGCCGTCGAGCCCCTCGGACAGAAACGCATCGGCGAGGGGCGGCCGGAATTCTACCCGGACGCTGTTGAAGGCCAGTTCGCTGACCACACAGGACGCGTAGCGAATTGAACGTTTTCCCCCATGCATCTGCGCCACGGCGGGGCAATGCAGGGCGTAGCGCGGAAAAAACCTGCGCTCACGCAAATCATCGCGCGACTCGGCGAACAACTCGCACGCTCCCAATCCCTTGTTCGTGAACACGGTGGCAGGGTCGGCATCGATTGCCTTGCCGGAGTCGAGTCGTTCGAGTTCCCAGTGGAGGGCCTCAGCCAGGGAAGAGAGCTGCGGTGCGGTGTTGTTTCCGTGCGGCATGGTGAACCTCGGACGCCGGGAACGGCGAGACGCCGGCGGCGCGTGAAGAGCGGTTACGCTCGATTGCTGCGATCCATCCTGGAAGCAAGGGGAGGCATTGCACTCTCCCCACACTAACCGGACAAGTATGAAAAGCAAGCGATGGCTGGAACAGAAATCAGCTATAAAAACAAGCAATTGTTGTTAGGTACTTGAATAATACCCATTTGCAAAAACTGGGAGTTGACATGGCGCCCGCCGAAGGAGCAGTGTGCCCCGGTCGTTTTGGTTCGCGGCGTCGCAATTCTGCATCCCGCAATTTGAGGATCGCCACATGGATGTCCGCGTTCTCATCGCCCTTGTCTGCGCCCTGTGTTTCTGGGCATCCGCCTTTGTCGGCATCCGCGCGGCCTTGCCCGCGTACGGACCCACGGACCTGGCCCTGCTGCGATTCATCGTGGCGTCCTTGTCCCTGGTGCCGTTCGCCGTGGTTCGCAAGCTGCGGCCCCCGCGGCTGGCCGACGTGCCGGCCATATTCCTGCACGGTTTTCTCGGGTTCTTCGTCTACCATGTGAGCCTGAACTACGGCGAGCGCACTGTGAGCGCGGCGTCGGCCTGCTTCATGATCGGCGCCATCCCCGTGTTCAGCGCCATGCTTTCCGCCATCTTCCTCCAGGAGCGACCTGGCCGCCAGACAATGCTGGGCATTGCCGTGTCCATGGCCGGTCTGCTGGTCATCGCCAATGCCGAGGGCGCGGGTTTCTCCTTCAACCCGGACGCCTGGTACGTGATCCTCGCGGCGCTGGCCTCGAGCCTGTATTATGTTGGCATCAAGCCGAGGCTGCGGCGCGGCCCGTGGGACGATGACCCCCGGCGCTACGATCCGCTGCACTACACCGCCTACACCCTGTGGGCCGGCACGCTGCTTTTGCTCGTTTTTGCGCCCGGGTTGCCGGCGGCCATTGCCGCGGCACCGGCAGGGGCGACTATTTCCGTGATATATCTTGGCGTTTTTCCCGGCGCGGCGGCGTATCTGTGCTGGAACTACGCCCTGTCCCGCGGCGAAGTGGGCAGGGTGGCCTCGTCCCAGTACCTCATGCCGGGCATTGCCATGGCGCTGGGATGGGTGTGGCTGCGGGAAATGCCGCCGGCCCTGGCCATAGCCGGAGGAATCCTGGCCCTGAGCGGCGTGGTGGTGGTGAACACGGGCGCCCTGATGCGGCGCGCCCGCGCCGGCCACGCCGGCAAACAGGCGCGGCATGTCATGCGACCCAAAACGGACCAACGGGGCGCGCGGAGTGAAACATGAGGCTGGACACTGCTTCTCGATGAACGTAACAAACTTGTCATTATCGCATATTCCGGCTAATGAATCACCACTTTTTCACAGACTGAGGAAGGAGGCCTTGCATGGCCGAGAGGAAGCGCGAGAAGCGAGAACGCTCGGGAGCCGCCGAGGTGATGTGTCCCAAATGCGGCAATACCGAAATAATCTACATCCCACGGGAAGAAGTGCCCAAGTGCCCAGTGTGCAAACAGCAGATGGTCATCAAGGAGCTTTTGACCGAGGGAAAATCCTATTAACCCGGCGCGGTTCGGTTTTCGGCCGGTGTCGTTCGTCGTGCGGCAATTCATCATCCGACCAATCTTCATTATCTAACTGGAGGCGACATGAAACGTATCCTCGCACTGGCCGTGGCGTTCCTGCTCGTGGCGTCCACGGCGCTGGCGGCCGACATCGAGTTGGCCAAGAACTCGCATATCGAGAAGATCCTGCAGTCCGGCAAGCTTCGCGTGGGCTTCGAGTCCGGCTACATGCCTTTTGAGATGACCAACACCAAGGGCGAGTTCGTCGGCTTCGATATCGACATGGCCAAGGAAATGGCCAA
>JBMCLC010000464.1:0-2535 GCA_048614715.1 Oceanidesulfovibrio sp. | reverse complement strand
CCTTCCAGGAAGCAGATGATTGTTTCGTAGCCGATGCGCAGCAGCTGCCGGACAGCCGTGTCGATCTGCCCGTGGGTTTCTGCCACCAGCCCGATGGGCGTGTCGTATTGCAGGATGAATCCGGCATAGGCGGAAAGCATGTTCAGGGGCATGGCGATGCTGCCCGGGATGAACGCCCCGGCGAATGCCTCGGGGCTGCGCAGGTCCACTATCTGGAGCCCGTCCCCCATGAGCTTCGCAAAGGCATCCGGCGTCAGCGGCGTGGGCCGCGGCAACGGCAGCACCGATGGCGCAGTGCCTTCCTGGTTGTACACTTCCATCTGCTTGAAATACGGCGGCATGGGATGCCGCTCCGCCGCCTTGTGCGCTATGAACGCCTCGCGCGAGCCCAGGTTGAGCACCGGGCTGTGCATGCGCTCGTGCCCGATGGTGGAGAAATCACGCGGGGCCATGGACTTGCCGCATACCGAGCCGGCGCCGTGCGCCGGGTAAAGAATGGTCTGGTCGCCCAGGGTCAGCAGCTTGTTGAATATGGAGTCGTGGAGCAGGCCTGCCACCTCCTCCTTTCTGTCCGGGAAAAAGTCGGTGCGACCCACGTCGCCTATGAACAGAGCGTCTCCCGTGAACACTCCGAGGGGCGCGCTGCCGGCGTTCGTGTCCCGCAGCACCAGGGAAATGGAGTCGAACGTGTGTCCGGGAGTCTCCAGGACCATGAGCTCCAGAGCGCCCACGTTGAAGATGTCTCCTTCCCTGACCGCGTTGCCATATGCGAAGTCCGTGGCTGCGCCATGATGAATGGAGGCGCCGGTGAGACGCGCGAGCTCCTGGGACCCGATGACGTAATCCTCGTTCCGGTGGGTCTCGAAGATGTGCGTGATTGCGGCGCCGTGCTTTTCCGCGATGTCGAGGTAGATGTCGCAATCTCGCCTCGGATCGATGACCACGGCCATGCCGTCGTGGCCCACCACATAGGAGATGTGGGCGAGGCCCTCGGATTTCACGGATTCAACGAACATGCTCATTTGGTATCTCCTCTTGAAGTCTATTCTCTTGAAAGGGGAAATCGCCCAGCATGACCATACTTTCAGGAATTGCCTGCGCGAGTCAAGTCATTCTCCAGCCAGGCCCAGCAGCCCAGTCCACCATGGCCTACTTCCATCTGGACAGCTGGACCCAGACCGCGGCGAAACGTTCGGCCCAAAAAACCCGCGCCTTTACAGGCGGCGAGGCGGCGCACAAACAACCGGCTTCCGGCAGGGCAGTCGCAGAAAAGTCCGGTTTCAAGCTCGACATGCACGGCGAGTCCGGCGACGAAAACTTCGAACGGTTATAGCCCGCAACCCACGCAACGGCCCGCTTTCCCGAGGCGGGCCGTTGCCCTGCCGGATTATACCCGCGTCGTCTCCCCCTTTTTTCTGCGGTGTCTTGCGCGACGCCAGAAAATGGGGAATACTCCAAAATTCTCACCCATCCGTACCCTATTGAGGAGGTCCTATGCGCTGCCCGGCTCCTGTTTGCATCCTTTCGATCCTGGTGTTCGGTTTCATCCTGGCCGCGGTTCCGACCCTGGCGGCCAACGCCACCAGCCCGAACGCCATGCCCACGTACCAAACCGGCGGCGAGCCGCCCACTGACTCCGAGACCACCCTCTCCGTGGGCGACATGGCGCCCGATTTCACCCTGCCGTCCATCCAGGGCGAGGACGTGACCCTGAGCGACTACCGCGGCGAGAAGAACGTGGTCATCTCCTTTGTGCCGGCCGCCTTCACTCCGGTCTGCTCGGACCAATGGCCCGGCTACTGCCTCGCGGAACCGCTGTTCAAGAAGCACGACGCCATTCTCCTGGGCATTTCCACGGACAACCTGCCCTCGCTGTTCGCCTGGACCAGCGCCATGGAGAACCTCTGGTTTCCGGTGCTCTCGGACTTCTGGCCCCACGGTGGAGTCGCCAAAAAGTACGGGGTGCTGCGCTCCACAGGCGTGGCCGAGCGCGCCCTGTTCATAGTCGACAAGCAGGGGGTCATCCGGTACATCGACGTCCACGACATCAACACCCGGCCCGACCTGGGCAAGCTCATCAAAGCTCTAGAGGAAGTGAACGCCCAATAGCGGCGCGCCCCCAGGGCGGCCTACCATATCCCTCTCGGTCCGGGCAGAAACCAAGGAGCCCGGCCCCATGGATTCCCCGGAATCGTCCTACCGTCTGGCTGTCGACGCCATCCGCCAACCTGAAAGCGACCTGTACGAGGCGGCGCGCCGCCATCTGGACAACCTGACCAAACCTCCGGGCAGCCTCGGCCGGCTTGAAGACCTCGCCGCGCAGCTCTACGCCATACGTGGCGGCGACACGCCCCTGGACGTGGACCCGGCTCGCATCTACACCATTGCCGGCGACCACGGCGTGGCCGCTCCGGACGGTCCCGGCGTCAGCCATTTTCCCCAGGACGTCACGCGCCAGATGGTGCTCAACTTCCTGGCCGGCGGCGCCGCGGTAAACGCCATTGCGCACAGCGTGGGCGCGCAGCACCGCGTGGT
>JBMCLC010000463.1:0-2536 GCA_048614715.1 Oceanidesulfovibrio sp. | reverse complement strand
GTCCAAGGTTCAAATCCTTGCCCCGCTACCAAAGAAATACAGGCGGTTCGGAGAACATCCGAGCCGCCTTTTCTTGTTCATGGTGACTGTCGGGGGGGTAAGTTCCCATTCTTAGGGGACCCGAACTCACGGTGAACTGAAGTTCTTGTCTCATCTGGATCCGTTGTCTTGAGGGGGCATAAGGGTGAGTAACATTCGATAATTAATGAAGGATCTTGCGCAGAAAATCGCGTCAGTAAAGCCTGGGGCAGGACTCCAGCAGATTCCTGGTGTACTCCGTCCGCGGAGAATCGAAGATGTCGAGGGCAAGACCCTGCTCGACTATGGCGCCGTCCTTCATCACGCAGATGCGATCGGAAATGTGGCAGGTGGCCAGAAGGTCATGGCTGATAAAGAGCAGTGAAATGGCTCGCTCCCTCTGGATGGTCATAAGCAGGTTGAGTACCTGGGCCTGCACCGAGATATCCAGGGAGGACACTGCTTCGTCGCAGACGAGCACCTCCGGGTCGCTGGCCAGGGCCCGCGCGATGTTGACCCTCTGGCGCTGTCCGCCCGAGAGTTCGTGCGGGTAGCGGGCCAGCATGGCTGGGGATAAGCCCACTTCCCACAGCAGTGATGCGGCTCTTGTCCGAACGTCGCTTTCGGGAGCGTTGCCGTGGAGTTGGAAGGGTTCGGCGAGAAGTTGCAGCAAGGTGAGCCGAGGATTGAGCGCGGCGGCCGAGTTCTGGAACACGATCTGGCAGCGGCGTCTGAGTTCCACGGCCTGTCGAGTCGTGGTTGTGGCCATGTCCGTCTCGAACAGCTCCACGCTCCCGCTCTCGATGGCCTCGATGCCGAGAATGGCCTTGGCCAGAGAGCTTTTTCCCGAACCGGACTCGCCGACGATGCCCAGTGTCTCGCCGCGCTCGAGGTGCATGGTCACACCCTTCAGGGCCCGCACGCCGCGTTTCGAGAATATGCCGCGGCGGTAAATCAGCTCGATGTCGCGGACCGCGAGGGCGGTGTCGTAGCCGCAATCGAGACGGACGGCGGATGAGCTGATCTCTGTCCGGGCCGGATGCTGCGTTTCGTCGCTCACGGGCAAAAGCGTTTTGTGCTGCTTGCCTTCGGGATGGCTCGCAAGAAGCCGGCGCGTATAATAGTGCCGCGGCGAGCGCAGTATGTTCTGGACGCTGCCGCGCTCCACAATGCCCCCGCGGTACATGACCGCCACCTCGTGGGCGATTCGTGCGACCACGGCCAGGTCGTGGCTGATGAACAGCATGGCCATGCCCCGGGAGCGCTGGAGGCTTTCCAGGAGCTCCAGTATCTGGCGCTGGATGGTGACGTCCAGCGAGGTCGTGGGTTCGTCCGCGATGAGGATGTCGGGATCGCGGGCCAGGGCCATGGCGATCATGATGCGCTGGAGCTGGCCGCCGGACAGCTCGTGCGGGTAGGCGAGTCGACGTTCCTCGGGATTATCCAGGCCCACTTCTTCCAGAAGCTCAACAACCTTGAGCTCGTGGTCGATGGTGTCATGATCATCGCGCAGGCGCACCGCTTCCTTCACCTGGCGGCCCACGGTCATGATGGGGTTCATGGCGGCCATTGGCTCCTGCATTATGATGGCGATGCGTCCGCCGCGCAGGGGTACGAGCTCGTTCTCGGTCAGGTCCTGGACAGCATCGCCATCCACGAAGATCGAGCCCTGCCGTCGCGCCGATGGGGGCAGCAGGCCGAGTACGGACGAGGCTGTGAGCGTCTTGCCCGATCCGGACTCTCCTACGAGGGCCAAGGTCTTGCCCCGCGCAACCGACAAGGTCACGTCCTGCACGGCCCTTGTCTCTCCCTTGGCGCCGGGAAAGGAAATGGAAAGGTCTTCGATGGCAAGAGCAGGGGGCGTGCCCATGAAGTTTCCTCCAGCGTTACGAGGAACGCAGCCTGGGGTCGATGATTCGCGCTGCGGCATCGGTTATCCAGTTGATGCAGACCACGGACACGGCGATGAACAGGATGACCGTCTGGACCAGGGGATAGTCACGACCGAGCACTGCATCCAGAGAGAGCTTGCCTATGCCGGGCAGCCCGAAAAGAACCTCCATGGTGATGGTTCCGCCAACAAGGCCGCCGAGGATGACGCCGCTCATGGCCAGCAGAACGGTCAGGGAGTTGGGCAGCAAGTGGATGAAGACCACCCGGGAGCGCTTCAACCCCTTGGCCCTGGCCGTAAGGATGAATTTGGAGTTGGCCGTTTCCTTGAGATCCTCGTACAGCGGTTTGACGATCTGTCCCGCCACGTCAGTGCCGAGGACAAGCACTGGTATGAGCATGTTGCCCAGCATGGGCATCCAGTCCAGCCAGAGCACAAAGATGAGGATGCCCGCCAGCCCGGCGCAGAACGTTGGCACGGCGATGGACCACACATTGATCACCTCGACGGCCCTGGGAAGGATGGATTGAGGCCAGAGAAAAGCCAAGGCGGCGAGCAGACAGCTGAGGGAGACGCCATATGCGAAGCTCGTGCAGGCGAGAAACAGAGTCGTTGGCAATGACTTGA
>JBMCLC010000462.1:0-2538 GCA_048614715.1 Oceanidesulfovibrio sp. | reverse complement strand
GTTAAGAAGGAAGCGTCGCAGGAGGCGGCGTCGTGATGAACGTGAAGACGATGCTTTCCAATATCGGGGTCATCTGCGCGAACACGTTTCGTGAAGCAGTGCGCGACCGGATCCTCTACATCATCGCCGTGTTCGTGGCGGTGATGATTCTGTTGAGCAAGGTGCTGGGCTGGATCTCTGTCAACGAAGATCTGAAAGTCGTGTCGGACCTCGGCCTGATGGCGCTGTCCGTCTTTGGTGCGCTGGTGGTGATCTTTCTCGGCACGCAGTTGATCCACAAGGAGATCGACAAGCGCACGATCTACGTGATTCTCGCACGGCCCGTCGGCCGGGGGCAGTACGTCATCGGCAAGTATCTGGGGTTGCTCTTCACGGTCTTTGTGCTGCTGGCAGCCATGGCCGTTTTCTTCCTGGCGTATCTTTTCATCGCCAACCTGATCCAACCGCCTCAGCGGACCATTGCCGGCGAGGGCATTCCCGTCTATTGGGGCTACATCCTCCTGGCCATTCTGTTCATCTTTCTGGAGATGATCGTGCTGACGGCGGTGGCGACGATGTTCTCGTCCGTATCCACGCCGGTCCTCTCGGCCGTCTTCACCAGCATCTTCTACGTCGTCGGCCACCTGGCGGACAAAATCTATGAATTGGCCGTTCACGTGCGCAACCCCGGACCTGCCGCGCAAGAGCTGGCCCGCACCGGATCCGAGGCCGGCTATTACATCCTGATGGGCATCTTCTATCTGTTCCCAAACCTGAACGTATTCAACATCCGCAACGAGGCCGTCTACGGCATCTATCGCCACTATGATTATGGCTATCCGGGCGCCATCATGGCATTTGCCTTCTTCCAGGCGGTGCTGTTCCTGGCGCTCGGAATCCTGGTGTTCCGCCGGAGGAACTTCTGATGCAACGGCGCAGGCCGTGGGTGCTATGGGCCATGGTGCTGGTGCTGCTGGGGGGCATCCCGCTGCTCAGCGCCCATATCCACGCGCAGCGAACCCGTACGCGCAAGACCGCCCTGCAGATGCTCAACCGGCAGCCGGTGGGCGACGCGCGAGCCCTGCATACTGCCGTCTATGCCAGTTACCTTCCCCGAGCAGACGGTCTGGAGTGGCTGGCCGTGGGCAACAAGAACGTTGCGGCGTTCCTTACCCAAATCCAAGTGTTCGGATATGTCAGCGAGAACATCGTTCGCCAGCGGTCGGATCGGCACATGATCTGGCTGGACCACATGCTGCGGGTCATGCGCGAGCTGGATCCCAACAATAAATCCCATTTCCGGCTGTCGGTGATACTCCTGCACGCACTCAACCACAAGCCGGGCCGGGCGCTGCAGGTGCTTGAGGAGGCGCAGGAACGGTGGCCGGACACGTATCTCTTCTTCTATGACGCGGCGGCGATCTGTCTGCTGCACCCGGCGCTGGAGGACAAGGCCGCCGAATACTTGAGCGAAGCCATTCAGCGGCCCGACTGTCCGCCGCATCTGCGCAGCCTGGCCAACGAACTGCTGACTCGTGAGGATCATCTGGATGTGGCGCTGCGGATCACGCATGAACGGCTGGGAACGCTGCCCACCGAAGGACACCACTTCGACCGTTCGGTGAAGGACATGCTGAAATTGGCGACGCGAAAAATGGTGAACACCGCCCGCAACGGCGTGGATCGATTTGAGGAAGTCAAAGGCCGACTGCCGCGCAACCTGCAGGAGTTGGTTAAGGCCGCCGACGACGAAGGCCGGCCGCTGCTGAGTCGCAAGGAGTTACAGAAGCTGGATCCGCTGGCGCGCGATGGTTTGATGCCGCTCACGCAAGAGGGCCGGGCCAAGACAGCCTTGCAGTTGATCCATGAGGGCCGCGACGCCTTTGGCCTGGAGTTGCGCTACGCACCGGATACGCCGGAGAAGGTTCATAGCAAATCGCTCTACATCGAAGAGATGCACGGCGGCCGGCTGTTGCTGGAGGCGGCGTTGGAGTGGGTGCTGGCGGAGGATCTGGGGACGCCGCGAACGCCGGAGGATGTGACCGAACTGGCCCGCGAGGCCATGAAGAAGCGTGGCGCGGAAGAGATACCGCCGCCGGTTCGCGACTATCTCGGTGTGAATCTGGACTGGCCGTTCGAGGGGCGCCTGGAGATCGATACGCAATCCGGGGAGGTCAGGACGGTGAACCTGGACGAGGTCAGGCGTCTGCGCGAGATTGCCGCGGAGCGAAGCAAGGTATGGAAGGCGCTGCGGAAGAAAGCCGGTCTGTGAATCGTGCGGCCGGGACGTTCCACGCACGAGCGTACACATCCGATTCCGCGGACGCACCTGGCGCAGCTCTGCCGCCCTTGCCACGACACCGTTCATGCGACGCTGACCAAGAGTTGGCGCGCGATTACAACACGCTTGATGCCTTGCGCGCCCACCCGGAGATCGCCGGTTCCTCGAGTGGGTGGCCAACAAGCCCGGCTTGCGCCTGACGGCCTGGTCAAACAACGCCAGGCCAAATCGCCGGAACGAACTCCGCCGGCGATGGCAGGCGCGCAAGCAGTGAGGGA
>JBMCLC010000461.1:0-2541 GCA_048614715.1 Oceanidesulfovibrio sp. | reverse complement strand
TCACCCACATGATGCACTATGTGGGCGCAGCCATTCTGCTCGCTCTACTGGGATACGCTGGCGTGCGTCTCTTTTCCGTGGCGGACCGAATCACTTTCACGGGCTGGCTGCGTATCGGATTGTGGATTCTCATCGCCGCCACCGGGATCGTACGCGTGGCCAAAAACCTGCCGGATACGCATCTCGGGACCGAGTTGACCATGTTTGTGGACATATCGCACCTCGCAGCGGTGATGCTTCTCGGGCTGACCGCGCTCGCCGCTCGGCTCGCGGGTCGCGGCGCGTATGTGAGGAATCCGCGTGCGTCATGACGGCGTCACATTGCATCCTTTTTTGTTTGGGAATTAAATAATTTCATGTAAATTTCAGCTATCGTCATCAGACCGCCACGGGGTGGCGAACCATATGAGAGGGGGAACGAGAAGAATGGAACAGAACAACGGATCACGGAGCTTGTGGACGCTGTTGACGTTACTGGCGTTCATGCTGCTGTGCGTATGGCCCGTACTGGCAGACACGCAACAGGATGAAGAGCCCCCCAAGCCCTACGGAGCGGACGAGGCCCGCGCCCGCACCCAGTTGCCGGCGCGCTGGATCACCACGGACCACTCGAAGCACGAGGCCCTGCAGGGCAACTTCACCTCGGGCCCGGAAGTCACCAAAGCGTGCCTTTCCTGCCACAACGAGGCCGCCAAACAGGTCCATGAAACCATCCACTGGACATGGCTCTGCCCGCACGACGAAAAGCAGGAGATGGGCAAATACGGCCTGACCCTGAACAACTTCTGTGTGGCCGTGCCCTCCAACGAGCCCCGTTGCACCTCCTGCCACGTCGGCTACGGCTTCAAGGACGCTAGCTTCGACTTCAGCGACCCGACCAAGGTGGACTGCCTCGTATGCCACGAGCAGACCGGCACCTACGAGAAGTTCCCGTCCGGCGCCGGCAATCCGGTTTCCGAACCCAAGGTCTTCCCCGGCGACGGCAAAAAGTATCTCCCGCCAGACTGGAACAAGGTGGCCCAGTCCGTGGCCCGGCCCAGCCGCAAGAACTGCGGCGATTGCCACTTCCTGGGCGGCGGCGGCGACGGCGTCAAGCACGGCGACCTCGACACCTCCCTGCTCACCCCCTCCAAGGAGCTGGACGTGCACATGGCCGCGGACGGCGCGAACTTCTCCTGCGTGCGCTGCCACACCACGGAGGCTCACAATATAGCCGGCCGGTGCTACAAGAACCCGGCCCACGTGGAGCGCAAGAGCCTCATCGACGACGACCAGGTGACCCGCATAGCCTGCGAATCCTGCCACACGGCCAAGCCGCACAAGCCCGGCGTGAAGGCCAACGACCACACGGACAAGGTCGCTTGCCAAGCCTGCCATATTCCCACCATGGCCCGCGCCAAGCCCACCAAGATGTGGTGGGACTGGTCCAAGGCCGGCCAGAAAAAGGACGGCAAGCCGTACGCCGAAGACGGCCCCCTCGGCATGCACACCTACGACACGAAGAAGGGCGAGTTCCGCTGGGAAAAGGATGTCGTTCCCGAGTACCGCTGGTTCAACGGCACCATGTACTACGTCACGCTGAACGACGAAATCGACCCCACCCAAATTGTCGAACTCAACTGGCCCGTGGGCGGATACTCCGACGCGAACTCGCGCATCTATCCCTTCAAGATGCACCTCGCAAAGCAGCCCTACGACTCCGGCCGTAACCGCATGGTCATTCCCCACCTTTTTGGCAAGGACGAGAACGCCTACTGGGGCAACTACGACTGGGACAAGGCCATCTCCGCCGGCCAGAAGGCCAAGGGACTCGAGTACAGCGGCGAATTCGAATTCGTGGAGACGGCGTACTTCTACCCGACCACACACATGGTCGCGCCGCAGGAAAACAGGCTGGAGTGCGAGAGCTGCCACTCCGCGGACGGGCGGCTCATGAAGCTCGCCGGCTTCTACATGCCGGGACGCGACCACTTCGCCATGATCGACACCCTCGGCTACTCCGCCGCCTTGCTCGCCTTGCTGGCCGTCATCGGCCACGGCGTGGTGCGCTACGTGGCCATCAAGAGAAGGAGACGCTAAGATGAACGAATCCACGGACACCCGGCGGATATTCCTCTATTCCCGCTTCGAGCGCATCAACCACTGGATCCAGGCGGCCCTGGTGCTCATCCTGCTCGTCACGGGGTTCGAAATCCACGGGACCTTCAGCCTCCTCGGCTTCGAGACAGCCTTCGACGTCCACAATTTCTGCGCATGGACATGGCTCGTGCTCTTCGTCTTCGACCTATTCTACCTCGCGGTAACGGGCGAATGGCGCCAGTACACTCCCACGCTCAGAAAGCTGTACGACGTCATGCGCTACTACATGGTCGGCATCTTCCGCGGTGAACCCCACCCCGTGCCCAAGTCTGAACGCGCCAAGCACAACCCGTTGCAACGCCTCACCTATCTCGGCATCGTCAGCTTCCTCATTCCGTTCCAGATTGCCACTGGTTTCCTCTATTACTACTACAACGACTGCGCCGCCATCGGCCTGGGCGC
>JBMCLC010000460.1:0-2548 GCA_048614715.1 Oceanidesulfovibrio sp. | reverse complement strand
AATCGTCGATACTCAGTTTCGCAGGGTCAACTCGGCGGAGCGTCATTGCTCCGCCGTGCCCCATGCAAAACCGCCTTCCTTGCGGCGGCCCTCCAAAGCACCCAGGCCCTGGATCTCCAGGCGGAGTCCGGCGTCCGTACCCAGAATCCGAACCTTCTGTCCGGCGTGCACGCGCAGGCCAAGGCGTTGGAGTGGTCCTGGATAGCGCACCATGCCCTGCGCCTTTTCGCCCGGCAGCAGGTCCGCGAGGTTGGCCCGGAAAAGCACGCCCAGAGCGTGTACCGCGCGGTTCGGGTCCTCCATGGGAGTAAAGGGGCTGAAGAGCTGGGCGGAGTTGTCCGCCGACTCGGCAGGTTCCGGAAAGGCGCCTGTGCAGAGGACGAGGGACGCAATGCAGAAAAGCAGAGTGAATCGTATCGCGGATCGAGGCAAGACCGGCTCCATGAAAAGCAACGAGGCAGAGGTTCTGACTACGCCTCCGCGTGCCACTTGGCAAGCATGGGCGCATTCGGCTCTGGAAAAACGTTGTTGAAGAATCCTTTTCCTTCCGGCGGATGGTCATGTATCCTGGCGCGAAGCCGTTCGCGACTCCAACACTTCAAGGTTTTGTCCGCATGCGCACGCCGTTTCGCCATATCCTCCTCTCTGCTCTGCTGGTCGCGTTCTTCAGCGTTTTCGCCGTGGGAGCGCATGGCCAGCAGCAGGATGCCCCTGCCCGAACAGCGCCCCCCCGGGCCGTGGATGACGATCTGCTGCGCGTGGAGCTGCTGGGCCTGGCCACGGACCCCAAACTCGCCCGCGCGCATCTCGGCCTGTACGTGAAGAGCCTGACCACGGGCGAGGTGCTGCTCGACGTGAATGGCGAACGGCTCTTCATTCCAGCATCCACCATGAAGCTCTTCACCACGGCGGCCGCCATTTCGCTGCTGGGGCCCGACTATACCTACCGGACGCCCGTGCTGCTGCACGGCGTGGTGGAGGACGGCGCGTTGCGGGGTGATCTCGTGGTCCGCGGGGTCGGCGATCCATCGTTCTCAGGCATCTTCCACGACGACAGACCGCTGGCCGTTTTCGAGGAATGGGCGCAAACCCTCAAGCAACGCGGGGTTCGGCGCATAGAGGGCGACCTGGTGGGCGACGCCACTTTTTTTCAGGGGCCGCCTCTGGGCGAAGGGTGGAACTGGGACGACGAGAGCTATTGGTACTCGGCGCAAACCGGCGCGCTGGCTTTCAATGAATCCACGGCCAACGTGACGGTGCGCGCCGTCGGCGCGCCTGGAGAACCCGTGGGCTGGGAGATGGCGCCCGTGCCCGGATACCTGGAAGTGGAGAACGAAGCCGAGAACGGTCCTGCCGGCACCGCGGTCTCGTTCGTGGCCGAAAGGCGGCGCGGGGCCAACGTCCTGGAGATGGCCGGCGTGCTGCCGCGCGGACAACAAGCGCGATTCGCCGTCTCCCTGGAGGATCCGGCAGCGTGGTTTCTGTACGCCTTGCGCCATGTGCTGCAGGCCAACGGCGTGGCCGTGCAGGGCTCGACGCGGGCTGTGCGCGATCCGTCCGATGCGGGTCCGTGGATCGACGCAACGCCCCTGGCCATATACACATCGCCTCCCCTGTCTGCACTGGCTACATACACGAACCGCGAGAGCCACAATTTTTACGCGGAGCAACTCCTCAAGACGATGGGCGCCGTCAAAATGAACCTGGGCACGGCCCGCGCCGGCGCCGAGGCCGTGATGTCCTGGGCCGCGACAATGGGGGTGGATCGCGGCTCTCTGGTCATGGTGGACGGCTCCGGCCTTTCGCGCAAGAACCTCGTTTCGCCGCGCGCCATGGTCGCCATGCTCGGGTCCATGCGGAACGCACCTGCGTTCGAGTCCTTCTACGAAACCATGCCGGTCGCAGGCTGCCATGGCTCCCTGGCGAACCGCATGTGCGGCACCCTGGCCGAGAACGTGGCCCGCGCCAAGGTGGGCTATGTGACCCACGACATCAGTCTGGCCGGCTACACACGGAACCAGGGCGGCGAATGGTACGCCTACGCGCTCTTCGTGAATAACCACGCCGGAGCGGTCCGCGACGCCAAGGCCATGCAGGACGCCATCGTGATCGCGCTCACGGCCGCCGAGTAGGCCATGATCGTTTCGGCGAGCCGGCGCACGGACATCCCCGCATTTTACGCGCAATGGTTCATCAACAGACTGCGCGCCGGATGGTGCGAGGTGGCGAATCCTTTCAACAGCAGGCAGATATCCCGGGTGGACCTGACGCCACCCGCGCTCGATTGTCTTGTTTTCTGGACGCGCCATCCGCGCCCGTTATTCCATTATCTCAGAGAAATGGAGGATATGGGCCTGGCCTATTATTTCCTGTATACGCTCACCGCCTACCCGCGAGTGCTGGACGCCAGAGGACCGGGACTGGAAGCCGCCGTGCGCGGGTTCAGGGAGCTGGCGGACCGCATCGGCCCGCACCGCGTGCGCTGGCGGTACGATCCCATCGTCTTTGCGCGCGGGCTGGAGCCGGACGACCACCGCCGGCGCTTCGA
>JBMCLC010000459.1:0-2568 GCA_048614715.1 Oceanidesulfovibrio sp. | reverse complement strand
GAATCTTCATCCCGCCGGTGAGCGAGCCCATCTCTTCCTCGGCCATGTCCTTGGCCTTCTTGAGCGCCTCGTTCACTGCGGAGAGAACCAGGTCTTCCAGCATGGGCACGTCGTCGGGATCCACGGCCTGCGGGTCTATCTTCACGCTCTTGATTTCCTGATTGCCGGTGGCCACCACGCTGACCATGCCCCCGCCCACGGAGGCCTCCACCTCTTTCTGGGCGAGCTCTTCCTGGGCCTTCTGAATCTTTTTCTGCATGACCTGCGCCTGGCGCACCAAATCGTTCATGCCGCGCATGATGTATCCTCCATGGAATCGTGTTCGGTTGGATCATCCCTCCAGAGTGCCGTTGGCGGCGTCGCCGTCCGGCCTCTGCGAGGGTTTTACAGGATAACAGCTCACGAACTGCGCGTCGAACTCTTGCATGACGCCCTGCACCAGCGGGCGGGAACGGACATCGTCGCGCAGTTCCTTGTGATGGACGAAGTCGCCGGGCTCGCTCACGGCCTCGACGCGCACCCCAGGCCCGTAATGCTCGGCAACGAGCGGCTCCAGGAGCCGCCAATGCTGGGGGTCCTCCACCTGCTCCTTGTGAAAGCTCGATTTGCAATACACTGTCAGCACGCCGTCGGTGAGCTTGCCGCGGGCGTGCAGCAGCGCAGTGGGGCCGCCTTCGCCGCCAGCGTCGCGATAGCGTTGCAGAAAACCGCCCCAGCCCGGGCCGTATTGGGTGCTCGGATTCGCGGACGCAGCCTGCGGCTCACTCTGTGGCGGTTCTTTGTCGCCTGGTGTTGGCGTATGCCGCCCGGAGTGTTCACTGCTATGCGGCGATGGGTTCGGGGCCATAGCGCCCCGGTCCCCCGTCTCATTTCCGCGAGCGGCAGGATGGCCGGGAGGAGGCTCGTCCATTGGCGCCTCGCCTGGCTGCGGCGGCGCCGCGGGAGAGGGTCCACCCTGTGGCCCCCTGGCCCCTGCATGCGGAGCGGAAGCAGGCTGCGGCGATTGTGCCGGCTGCGGTCGCGGCTGGTCCTGTTGCGGATGCGGCTTTGGCGCAATTCCCGGCGCCGAGGCCGGAGCGGGCCTTGCTTGAGCCGTGGATGACGCCGTGCGCTGTCCGCCTGGGCGTCCATTCGACGGCGCTCCCTGCGGACCTGCGCCTCCCGGTGCTCCGGAGTTGCCCGCGCCGCCGGAAGCCGGAGCTGCGGGCAGGTTGTCCAACGGTACGAGCCGCGGCAGGAAGGCGAGATTCACGAGCAGCAGTTCCAGGGCGAGGGCGGGCTCCAGACTGGTGAGCACCCGGCGCTGGCCTTCCAGGGTCATCTGCCAGGCGGCGTGGATGTGCGCCAGCTCCAGTTTCCTGGCCCACTCCATCCATCCTGCCGCTTCCTCTTCGGACAGATCGAGCAGCGCCATGGCCGCTTCGCCAGACTGGTTGAGCAGAAAGAGCGTGCGCCATACGGTGACGAGTTCGCGCATGAAAAAGCCGAGGTCCAATCCCTGGTCCAGTATCTGGCCGAGCACCTGAGAGACGCCCACAGGGTCCTGGTTATGGATCGCCTCCAGCAGTTCGAAAAAAATTTCCTGGCCGGCAAGGCCGAGCACCGAGCGCACATCCTCGGACCGAAGCGGCCCCGAGCCGAGGGCGATGACCTGTCCCATGAGGGACATGGAGTCCCGCACGCTGCCGGCGGCCCGTTTGGCGATGATCGCCAGGGCGGCCTCTTCGTACTCCACAGACTCCCTGTCCAGCACGCCGCGCAGATGGTCCATGAGCCGTGGCGCGGGCAGCCGTTTGAACACGAAGTGCTGGCAACGGCTGACGATGGTGGCCGGGAATTTATGCGATTCCGTGGTGGCGAGCACGAAGGTCACGTTGGGGGGCGGCTCTTCCAGCGTCTTGAGCAGCGCGTTGAACGCTTCCTTGGTGAGCATGTGGGCTTCATCGATGATGAAGACCTTATAGCGGCACTCCATTGGCGCGTAACCGATGTCCTCGCGCAGGCGGCGGGCGTCGTCTATGCCGCGGTTGGACGCGCCGTCGATCTCGATGACGTCCACGGCCGCGCCCTGAGTGATCTGGCGGCAGTTGACGCACTCGTTGCAGGGCTCCGCTGTGGGAGCCGTGACGCAGTTCACCGCCTTGGCGAAAATTCGCGCCAGCGTTGTCTTGCCCACCCCACGCGTGCCGCTGAAGAGGTAGGCCGGCGCGATGCGATCCTCGAGTGCGGCCCGTGAGAGCACGGTCTTTACCGTCTCCTGGCCGGCGACCTCGCCGAAGCGTTGCGGTCTGTATTTTGCTGTGAGCGACTGGCTCATGGATGATGGGTTAGCGCGAATCCCATGAAAATGAAAGACTGGCTGAACATGTTGTCATGATTGGACCATCCGGCCAAACAGAGGGTTTCGCGACGCCTCAAGCGCATAGCCCAGCGCAGGGCCTGCGCCAGTGAACAAGGCCCGGCCCGCAGCACAGCGAACCGGGCCCTGCAAGAATCAACGCGGCCGGCTGCTAGATGGAGTAGCGATGCAGCCAGTGTTCATATTTGGGGTTTTCGCCGCCCACGATC
>JBMCLC010000458.1:0-2571 GCA_048614715.1 Oceanidesulfovibrio sp. | reverse complement strand
GCTCCGCAGACGGCCCACGGTAAGGTCGCTCTCCGCAGTCCAGCCGAGATGCTGGATGTCGTACGCGTCCTCCAGCTCATACAGATGAATGGGCTCTCCATTCACGCGGGCGACAACCCCTTCCTCGCGCGGCTCTTCATAGTCGCAGCCCGCCATGCACAGCAGACCAAGGATAGCGACGGCGAGTACGCAACGGCAAAGGAGGGATTGATTCATGGAGTATATGACCCGCGATAGGGAATCACCGCATGCGGTGTTGTCCTTGACAAGGCGGCAGGCATGTCAGGAGGTCCGGCCGGGCTTTTCTTCCGGAAGCAACGCGGCGAGCTGCTTGCCTGCTTCTTTCAAACGAGAATTGATATCGCCCTTTTCTTCAAGGCGCAACTCCAAGGTGGCCGGTGGGGAAAGCTTCGCGCGGCCGTTCCGTCCTGCCACCCAGGCCACGAGCGCTTCCGGCGCCACAGGTGAACCTTCTGTAAGGAATGTGAGCCGGACAACTGACTCGAACAGCTCGGCCTTTTCCACGCCCAGGGAAGCGCACAGGGCCTTGAGCTCGAGCACGGCCAGAAAGTTCACCAGCGGCTCGGGCAATGGTCCGTACCGGTCGCGGATCTCGGCCTTCAGGTCCCGGCGCAGCTCTTCGTCCCGCGCCGAGGACAGGCTCTTGTAGTAGGTCAGCCGCTCGCCGGCATCGCTGATGTAATCTTCTGGGATATTCGCTTGGAACCCGATGACCAGTTCGGTCTCTATGTCCTGGCGCACGGGACCGCCCCTGAGCCTGGCCACCTCCATCTCCAGCATTTCCAGAAAGAGGTCGAGGCCGATCTTGGCGATATGGCCGGACTGGGACTCGCCCAGGATGTTGCCAGCCCCGCGCAGGCGCAGGTCCTCCATGGCCACCTGGAACCCGGCGCCCAGATAGTCCAGGTCCATGATCACCCGCAGCCGCTTGCGCACCACGTCGGAGAGGCGCTCCTGCTCCGGGGTGATGAAGTAGGCGTAGGCCTGGCGATCCGAACGCCCCACCCGGCCGCGCAGTTGGTAGAGCTGGCCCAGGCCGAACATCTGCGCCTGGTCCACCACCAGGGTGTTGGCGCGGGGGAAGTCGAGCCCGGACTCGATGATTGAGGTGCACACGAGCACATCCAGTTCGCCGTGCCAGAAGGCGTGCATTGTCTCTTCCAGCTCCCGTTCGGCCATTTGGCCGTGGGCCATGCCCACCCGCGCCCCGGGCACGAGCTTGACCACGAAATCGCGCACGTGCTCCAGCCCCTGCACCCGGTTGTGCACCCAGAACACCTGGCCCTTGCGTTCCAGCTCGTTCTTGAGAATCGCCTTGAGCATCTGCGCGTCGCGGTTCAGAATCGCCGTTTCCACGGGCTTGCGGTCGCGCGGTGGGGTCTCGATGACGGACAGCGAGCGCACTCCGGAGAGCGAAAGCTGCAACGTGCGGGGGATGGGCGTGGCCGTGAGGGTGAGCACGTCCACCTGCTTCTTGAGCGACTTGAGCCGTTCCTTGTGCTTCACGCCGAAGCGCTGCTCCTCGTCCAGAACAAGGAGGCCCAGGCCGGGAATCTGGACATCCTTGGAGAGCAGCCGGTGCGTGCCGATGAGGATGTCCACCTGGCCGCGCTTGGCCGCCTGCACGATGGTTCGCTGCGACTCCTTGGACACGAAGCGGCTGAGCATGGCGACGTTGACCGGAAACTCCTTCATCCGCGACCGGAAGTTCTGGTAATGCTGCTCTGCCAGGACAGTGGTGGGACAGAGCACCGCAACCTGTCGGCCTTCCAGGGCGGCGCGGAACGCAGCACGCATGGCCACCTCGGTCTTGCCGAACCCCACATCGCCGCACACGAGCCTGTCCATGGGCTCCGGCTTCTCCATGTCCGCGAGGACTTCGTTGATGGCGCGCTCCTGGTCCGGCGTCTCCTCAAATCCGAAGGAGGCCTCGAACTCCCGGAACATCTCGTTGGGCGGCCCGTAGCCGTAGCCCTTGGCGATCTTGCGGTAGGCGTACATCTCCACGAGATCCTGGGCTATCTTCTCCACCGCCTTGCGGGCCTTCTCCCTGGTGCGCATCCAGCCCACGCCGCCCAGCCTGTCCAGGCCGGGCTCCACGCCGTCCGGCCCTTTGTAGCGCTGGACCAGGCCCAGCCGGTCCACAGGAAGGTAGAGCTTATCGTCGCCCTGGTAGTGGAGCAGCAGATAGTCGTTGCCCACGTCGCCCAGGTCGAGCCGCACGAGGCCCTGGAACCGGGCCAGTCCGTACTCGCGGTGCACGAGCAGATCGCCGGGGTTCAGGTCGTCAAAGGTCTTGAGGCCGACGAAATCGCGCCGTGACGGCGCCGGCCTGCCCACGGCCCGCGGCTGGATGACGTCCTCGCCCAGAATGACGGTCTGCCGCCAGGGAATGTCCGCGCCGCCGCGGAAGTCCGAGACCAGGGCGAACAGCCCGCGCTCGCTCTGGGAGTACGCGGTGCGCGGCCGCAGGCCGTCGGCCTCGGCCAGAGAGATGAACTTCTTGCGGGCTTGTTCCTTGGAAAAGGTCAGGATAGTCTGGTGGCGGGT
>JBMCLC010000457.1:0-2572 GCA_048614715.1 Oceanidesulfovibrio sp. | reverse complement strand
TTTGAGAATCATAGCGCCCGCATGGTCGGCACAACGCAGCCATGCTTCCACAAGACACTTCCAATACACGCTTTTTTCAGGAGAGGCTTGCCATGAAACATCATATCTGCCTCCTAATCTTCGTATTCGTGCTCTGTGTGTTCGTCACCCCCGTGGCCACCAAGTCCATCGATATCACAAACGATCTGGCCGCCTACTATCCCCTGAACGGCTCTTCCGAGGACAAAAGCGGCAACAGCAATCACGCCGACCTTGTCGGTCCTGTCTGGGGCATGAACATGTGCGCCCGCCCCAACTCTGCGCTGCAGTTCTACACCCAGGGACATTCCTACATGATCGCGGACACCAAGCCCCTGTCCCCTGTACCCGGCGAGATCGAGTCTCTGACTCTGGCCGCCTGGATATTCCCCACCCGGCTGGACGACACACGCATCATCGTGGACAAGTTCAACCCCACCTCACAGGACCGCGAATTCCGCTTCGCTCTGCAGGACGGCAAGCTGCGCTTCATCTGGGCCACCGTGACGACGGCCGAGTACCATGACGGCTTCGACCTCATCGAAAGCGAGGACGATCTCGAACCCGGACGCTGGCACCATGTGGCGGCCAGCTACCAGCGCGGCAAGGCCCACCTCTTCGTCAACGGCAAGGAGGTCGCGTCCAAGGCCACGGCGGCCTGGCCCATTTACGAGGCCAACGCCGACCTCCAGGTGGGCGGCAACTGCTACGGGCTCGACGGCTTCTTCAACGGCAAGATCGACGAATTGCGGATTTACACCCGCGCCCTGGGCAACTACGACATCCAGGCCCTGGCCGCCCGCCCCTGCCAGTAGTACGGACACGGCCCTCCTGAAATAAAACGAGAAAAGCCCCCGGGCCGACGGCCTGGGGGCTTTTTGCGTGTCATGGGCGCGTGTATCTATTTATAGAGCTGGATCACCTTGGCGGATTCCCGGCGCTCGGTGGTGTCGCTCGTGGCGGCGGCCACTTCCGTATCGTCACGGCTGTAGAGCACCCCGCAGGAAAGGCAGCGCCACTTGTCGCCGGACTCGCCCAGGCGGATGAGCAGCCCGTCGCGGTCGAAGCAGCACTGACAGAAGGGGCCCTGCTTGATGGTCCCGGTCTTCAGCCAGTAGCTGTGGCCGTCGTACTCCAGATTCTTGGCCAGATAGAGCACGTCCTCGAACTCCTGCAACTGCGTGCGGAGTAGTTCATTCTCATCGTGCACTTCTATATATTTCTCTTGCAGCTCGGCGAGCACCCTTTTGGCCTCGTCGTACTTGCCCTTCGTAAAGAGGTCGTGGACCTCCTTGAAGCGGTAGTAATCGAGCATGACGTTGATTCCCCTTGGTTTGCGGACCTGCAAGGACTTACCGGGCCGCTGACATACAATCCTTATCGACCACGGCCGGGGAATCTTTAGCCTCAAAACGCACAGCTAAACCACGTCGGCTCCTGATTATTCTGGATCGTCAGTCTTTTCGCCTCCAATCTTCTCCATTCGGATGAAGAACATGAGCAGGGAGGGCACCAGGAACACGGTGAATACCGTGGACAGGGTCAGGCCGCCAAGCACCACGCTGCCCAGGCCGCGGTACAGCTCGGAACCCGGCCCCGGCATGACGGCCAGCGGCAGCATGCCGAAGATGGAGGTGGTCGCGCTCATGTAGATGGGCCGGATACGCGTGCGCACCGACTCGAGCACTGCTTCCTTGTGATCCATGCCTCCGTTGCGGATGTTGTTGAGCGACTGGTGGACCACGAGGATCGCGTTGTTCACCACCACGCCGATAAGGATGACGAAGCCCAGCATGGTGAGCACGTCCAGGCTTTGCGGCGCGATGAAGATGGACTGCAGCGACAGCCCGAGCACACCGCCAACGGCGGCCAGCGGCACGGTGAACATGATGACCAGCGGATAGACGAAGTTGCCGAACAGCGCGGCCATGAGCAGGTAGGTGATGAACACAGCCAGCAGGAAGTTGCCTTCCATGGCGTCGCGCGTTTCGGTCAGCTTGTCGGCCGCGCCGGACATGTGGAAGCTCACTCCTTCGAACAGCCCCTGCTCGTGCAACTCGGGCACCACGCCGTTCTCGATCGTCTCCATGGCCTCCTGCAGCGGCGTGGTTTCCGGCGGCGTCACCTGCAGGGTCACGGTCCGCTGGCGTTCCAGGTGGCGGATCTCCGTGATGCCGGTGGTCCGTTGCAGGGCAGCCAGTGAAGACACGGGGACGGAGCGGCCCTCCGGCGTAACCACGAGGGCCTCGTAGAGTTGCTCCGGGGTCCGCAGGTCCTCTCTGCCGGCGCGCACCACGAGGTCGATCTTCTTGGCGCCTTCCCGTTTGAAATCGGCCACCTGCCGGCCTTCCATGAGGATGTCCATGGCCACGCCCAGGGCGCTGGTGTTCAACCCCGCGGCGCGCAGACGCTCGCGGTCCGGAATGATCTTGACCTCGGGGAACAACAGCTCCAGGGAGGGTTCGGGCCGAATCCGGCTGCCGGGCACGGCCTGGCTGATGGCGCCGTACATGGCGCCGCCCGCGGCGATGAGCTTATCGATCTCGGAGCCGGT
>JBMCLC010000456.1:0-2577 GCA_048614715.1 Oceanidesulfovibrio sp. | reverse complement strand
GTCCATGAACGCTTCGAGCTGCAACTGCACGGTGGGCGATGCCGTGCCGTCGAAGGGGATGGACATGGTGGGCGCGCCGGTGCGTAGGGTGATGGTCCGCAGGACGCCGGTGACCACCGTTCCGGGCATGCAGCCGAAGGGGATGGCGTTGATGACGCCGGCGGCGTTGCGCTGGATCATGTCCAGGGACTTGCCCACGGAGAGCACTGCCTCGCCGCGGAAGGAGTGGTGCAGGTACGGCAGCGAGTACTCCAAAACCACGCGGATGTCCGGCTCGTAGATATGCGGCGCAAACTTGAGCACCTGGTGCTCTATTTTCTTGCCCATGCGTTTCTGGAAGAAATCCTTGAGCGTGAGCTTGGCGAGCTTCATGAAATCCCGTGCGCGGCGGGCGTCGTCCAGGGCGCACCAATTCAGGTAGAGGACCCATTCGTCGATGGGCGCCAGCCATACCTCGCCGCCGAGCTGCTCCACGCTGCGCACGAGGTCCTCGTTGGCGTAGCGGTTGGAGCGCACGTAGATCTCGCCGAGAACGCCGATAACCGGCCGCTGGGGCAGGGAGTTGTCCCGCAGGTCGGCGAACTCGTCGCCGATGCGTCGCATGAGCCCCGGGAAGTTCGGCTTTTCGGCTTTCATGGCGTCCACGACCCAGCTCATGATGTGGCGGTGGAGATCATCGGCCGAGCCCTCGACCTCCTCGTAGGGGCGGGTCGCCAGATGCACCTTGGTCAAAAGGTCCATGAGCACGAGTCCCTCCCAGCACCGGCGGGAGAAGTTTTTGCCCACGGCGCCCAGCTCGTTGTAGAGCGTGCTGTCCTGAACCGGCGAGAAGATGGGCACGTTCCGGAGCCCGTTGCGGTCCATGATGAGGCGCTGCATGAGATTGTACTGGCCGAACCGGCACGGTCCTGTGCCGCCCCACATGAGGAAGGCAGACCTGTCCGGGTCGAAGTCCGGGCTCGACGCCTTGGTGAGGATGTCGCCCGTGGTCAGGGCGAAGGGATAGCACTCCTTGCCGGTCACGTGCTTGCGCCCCAGGGACAGGGACGCGTCGTTGGTCTCCGGCAGGACCTCGGCGTCCATGCCGCAGTACGCGAAGGCGGCCTTGAGCGCCACGGCATGGTCGCACATGCGCGGGATGAACACGGTGCGTTTGCGGCCTGACTGCGCCACCACGCGGGTTCCCTCTGCCATCAGGGGGTCGCGCTTGGACTTGGCGGCGGCTTCGTGCTCGGCATCCATGCGCGCCTGCATTTCCAGGCTGTCCAGGAACGCCTCGCAGCGGGTGATGACGCCCGCATCCGCCGAGTGCTCGTCGATCTCGATGTGCAGGTACGGCTTGCCGCTCATCTCCTGGTCGAAATAGGGCTGGATGAAGGAGTCCGGCCCGCAGGAGAAGTTCCCGATGAACAGGCCGTTGAGATTCGGCGTTCTGCGTATGAAGCGTCCGGCGCGGAGGATACGCTGTCCGCTGCGCCAGTACATCCCCGGCCACTCGTTGTATATGTTCTCATCATCGGGCAGGAAGTCCATGGGGACGGCCTGCACGTTCAGCGTGGCGAGCTTCTTGGGTATCTCGAGGTTCATGCCCATGTCGAAGGCGTTGTAGGGACGACCCACCACCACGAGGCTGCGCAGTCCCCGCGCGGCGTTTTCGTCCACATTGGCCAGCACCTCGCGTCCCTTGTCCTGGATGGCCTTGCGGAACCGGTCCTGGGCGGTCTGTGCCTTGTCCATGGCCCGCTTGAGCTCGGTTGCGCCCACGCCGAGCGGGCCAAGCGCCTTGAACAGCTCTTCGTGCAAATGGCCGGTGCCGTACTTGTGGCGCACCACCGGGGTAACGATGCTCTTGGCGGCAGCGTCGCCCATGGTCTCGCTCAGCGCGGCGCGCACCTGGTAGGGGAAGGACTGCGTGAGCGGGCAAGCATGGCCATAGGCGTACGGGTCGTCCGGCCCGGCCATGTTCGTGAAGCTGGGCAGGAAAATGGTGTCCACGCCCTGCTCCACCAGGGAGACCACGTGGCCCAACGCCGCCTTCACCGGGAAGCACGTCTCGGCCAGGGTCGCCTTCACGCCCAGCCCCACCACAGGCGGGCTGGTGGCCGGCGATACGGCGACCTCGTAGCCCAGCTCCCACAGCAGCGTGGCGTAATACGGCATGAAGTCGTGGAAAAAGAACACTCTGGGGATGCCCACCACGCCGCGCCGGGCCGGCGTGCCCAGGGCTTCGTGCCGTGCGGCGTAGCCTTGATGCGCATCCAGAAGCGCCACATTGCGGAACTCGAACAGGTCCGGGATGCTTTTGCCAGCCCCGCGGCGGATGTCGTACTTCTCGCAGCGGCCGCCGTAGAACAGGAAGTTCTTCTCGCCCTCGATGCGGATGCGGTTGATCTCGCAGTGGTTGTCGCAGCCCTTGCATTCGAAGGAGGACTGGGAGTACTCGCGCTCGGCCATGGACAGGCCCTTGAAGCGGGACTCCTGCCCGGGGTGCTCGCGCATCACGTCTCGCGATATGAGACCCATGCCGATGGCGCCGGTGTTGTCGTGGTGCGGCGGCACCGTGATTTTCAGATTGAG
>JBMCLC010000455.1:0-2597 GCA_048614715.1 Oceanidesulfovibrio sp. | reverse complement strand
GATGATCACCTTTGCGCCAGTGGCCGCCAACTGCTCGGCCTTGACCTTGTTGCCGTTCACGCGGACGTTCTTGAAGGGAGGCCCGCAGTTGATGACGCCGCCGCCGGCGCAGCAGCAGTAGTTGTGCTCGCGGTTGGGGGTCATCTCCACGAAGTTGGGGCAGAAGGCCTTGACCACTTCGCGGGCCTGCTCCATGAGTCCGCGTCCGCGGATGATGTTGCAGGGGTCGTGCAGGGTGACGATCTTGTCGAAGGTCTTGGCGACCTTGAGCTGCCCTGTCTCCAGGAGTTCATGGTAGAACTCGATGGCGTGCATGACCCGGATGGGGTGCATCTTCCAGCCGAGCCAGCGGTTGCCCTGGTCGTAGATGGAGCGGAAGGCGTGGCCGCACTCGCCCATGACGATCTTCTTGACCTTGAGCTTCATGGCCGCCTCAAAGTGGTACTTCTTGATGCGGCCCATCATCTCGTAGTCACCGGTGAACATGCACATGTCGCTGTTGTCCCAGCCCGGGGTGGAGGGCATGGTCCAGTCGCTGCCGGCCTCATGGAAGATGGCCGCGGCCTGGTAGATGAGCTGGGTGCGGAACTTGGGCTCGGGCCCGATGACCGAGTAAAAGATCTCGGCCCCTTCCTTTTCAACGGGAATGCGCAGGGTCGGCAGCTCGTCGCGCGCTTCGTCCTCCTGCCAGTACAGGCTGTCCACCCATTCGTCCTCCTTGACCCACATCTGGTTGTAGGTGGCGGAGTGGCTGTGGGCCGTATCCTGCAGATATTGCGGCGTAATGCCCAGCTTGTGGCAGATGCGCCGCGTCAGGGCAATGAGATGCGCGGTGTCGATGCCGAAGGGGCAGTACTGCACGCAACGGCGGCAGAGGTTGCACTCGGTGTGCGCCACCTGAGCGGCGCGCATGAGATATTCCTTGGAGACCTTGCCCTTGTTCTTGATCATGCCCCAGATGGTCTGCTTGACCTTGCCCACGGGGGAGTACTTGGGGTCGCGGTCGTGGGACACGAAGAAATGGCATGCATCGGAGCAGAGGCTGCAATGCACGCAGGTGTCCACAAGGATCTTGAGCCGGGCGCCGCCTTCCGCCTCGAGGGTCTGGTTGATGACCCTCTCGATGGTGGCCTCGTCCAGCTTCTCGAGACCCCGCATGATGCCAGGGTCGTCGTAGACCGGCTGGAGGAGGTCCTTTTTCTTTGTTTCAGGTGCGGTCGTCGTATCTGACATGTCATATCTCCTGAGACGTTACCAGTCCTTGGTGTGGCGCACGCCGCCGAACTCCGAGCCCATGTAGGCTCGCAGCATGGGTCCGTAGATCATGTGGCCGACTCGAGTGAACGGCAGAATGATCAGGGCGGCCTGACCGGCAAGAATATGGAAGATTATCATGAACTTGTAGTCGAAGATCTGGTAGTGCGCGAGTATGCCCGTGAGGAACGGCAGCGCGACCAGCACGAGGATCGCGTGGTCGGTCCAGTCGGTCACGTATTTCACTTCGTTCATCCTCATGCGGCGCAGGGCGAAGAACACGCAGGCGGCGAGCACGGCCACGGTCAGCACGTCCGCGAGCCATTCCGGCATGGTCCACAAGGAGATGCCGAGCGCGCCCTCTTCCCACAGCACCACGTGGGCGAGCAGGAAAATGGGCACAAGGATGACGCCGATGTGGAAAATGTAGCCGAAGCCGGCGTACCAGGGGTGCATGCGCATGCTGCGCGGATAAAAGGGAATGAGCCAGGCGACCCAAGAACGCAGGGTCCACTTGGCTTTCAGGTAGTGCATTACATACGGATCTTTCTTCCGCACCAGCCGCGTGAGCGCCACGAAACGCCACACGAGGCCGCCGATGAAGATGATTATCGAGGCCCACGTGAGAGGGCCCACCAGGAATGCATAGAGATCGTGCATGGCTCCCTCCGTGCTAGAATTCAGAGACCGGGACCACGATCCGCTTGAAGACGCCGCCTTCCAGGCAACGGATCATGACGCTCTGGGAATCGGGACTGAAGACCGGGCTCCAGACCTTGTCGAAATCCTTGTGGTAGGCGTGGCCGTCCAGGATAATGGTCATCTGGCCGTCCTTGCGCTCCACGGCGTAGCCGACGTGCTTGGAATCCGGGCTGAACACGGGCGGATAGCCCATGGCGAACCAGCCGACCCAGCGTGTATCGTCCACGATGAGGCCCCATTGCTCGTCGCTCTTGCCGAGGATGGCCGCGCGCTTGCCGTCAGGGCTGACCACCATGTCGCTGATGGCCTGGGTGAACTTCTCGCCCCACACCTCGCCGTTCACCGCGGCCGTCCACCTGCCGAAAGCCGGCGCGACCACGGCCCAGAGATTGGAGCCGTCCTTCGAGAAAGTCGGCTTCCAACACTGGAACAGATTGGGTTTCCATATCCAGGCGTCGTCCTGGAGCATGCCCCACTTGCCGCCCTGGCGGCCGGCTGCGACCACCGAGCCGTCCTTGGGGTTGAAGCGCGGCCCCCACATGCACTGATAGCGAGACTGCCACGGCTCGCCGTCCACAGCGATGGTGTAGTCGTACAGGGAGGTGCGCACAGTTACGGCGACGCGGTTTCCCGTGGCGTCG
>JBMCLC010000454.1:0-2599 GCA_048614715.1 Oceanidesulfovibrio sp. | reverse complement strand
GGAGGGCAGCTGCGCCGCCTACTTCAAATACCATATCGAGAGCTGATCCATGGACAAGCTCCTGCTGGACGCCGGCAGCGGCGGCCTCGCCTCGCACAGGCTGGTGGCCGAGCTGTTTCTGAAATGCTTTGACAACCCCGTGCTCGCGGCCATGAACGACGCCGCCTTTCTGGAAGCGGACGTCCAGGGCCGCCCCCTGGCCATGTCCACGGACTCCTACACCGTGGATCCGCCCGAGTTCCCGGGGGGCGACATCGGCTCCCTGGCCGTCCACGGCACGGTGAACGACGTGGCCATGCTCGGCGCCGAGCCGCGCTGGCTCACCTGCGCCTTCATTCTGGAAGAAGGGCTCGACATGGCGTTCCTGGAGCGGGTGGTCCAGTCCATGGGCAAGGCAGCCAGGGAGGCGGGCGTGATCATCGCGGCCGGGGACACCAAGGTTGTTCCCCGCGGGGCCGTGGACCGTATCTTCATCAACACCACGGGCGTGGGGCCCGTGCTGGCGGACCCTGCACCCATGGGACACCGAGCGGCCCCGGGCGATGCGGTTCTGCTCTCAGGCTCGGTGGGCGACCACGGCCTCACGGTGCTCGGCAGTCGCGAGGGCCTTTCCTTCGAGGCGGACGTGCAGAGCGATTCCGCGCCGCTCAACCACATCGTCAAGGACCTGGTGACCGAGCTGCCGGATATTCACGTGCTGCGTGATCCCACCCGCGGCGGCCTGGCCACCACCCTGAACGAGATCGCCGGCCAGTCCTCCACCGTGTTCCGCGTGGAGGAAAGCGCCATCCCCATCTCGTCGGCGGTTCGGTCCGGCTGCTCCATTCTCGGGCTCGACCCCTTGTACCTTGCCAATGAGGGCAAGCTCCTGTGCATCCTGCCCGAGGCGCACGCCGACGCCGCCCTGGAAATAATGCGCCGGCACGCCGCAGGGAAGGGCGCGGTGCGCATAGGCCAGGTGGTGGCCCCGCAGGAAGCTGCGTACGGCCGCGCCGGGCAGGTTGTGCTCACCACAACCCTGGGCGGATCGCGCCTGCTCTCCATGCTCGAAGGCGAGCAGCTGCCTCGAATCTGCTAGGAGGGTGGCTCCCTCGAGGCATAGGGCGCACGTTTTTTTTGAGACGCACGCGTACGCAAGCGGTCCTATCCCCAAGCGGAATCGCGAACCACCATCCGGCCTCAACCTCTTCTTGCCCGCGCCATGGATCGCGCATATCATGGCGTTGGTGGCAATCTTCAGAAAAATGAGCGGCTGCGGCACACGACCCGTTGATCGACACCCGGGAGCCGGACCGCGCACTGGATAATCCGCGAGCCGAACATGACGACGTCCCAGCAAAGCACGGAGTATCCCATCCATGTGGATCAGCTCTGCGTGGGCGTCTATGTGCGGCTGGACAATTCCGAGGCCAAAGTGCCGCTGCTCTGGCGCAAGGGCTTCAAGATCAAGAGCGAAAAGCAGATCGAGAAGCTGAAGAACATCGGCCTGACCGAGGTGGTCGCGGTTCTCGACAAGAGCGACAGGTTTCCCCTCCCCGCCGATCCGGAGCCGGAACCCGATCCGGCGCCGGAACCCGCCAGAAAGCCGAAGCTCAAGACCCCCGTCTCCAAGGAGCTGTCCTCACTCAAGGAAGAAACGCTGCGCCGCAACAAGGAACGGCGTGAGCGGTTCAAGCGTTGCGAGACCCAGTACGAGACCTCGGTCGGCCGCGTGGCGCAGCTTTTGCGCCAGCTTTCCGGCAAGAGCGAGGAGGCCGCCAAGGAGGCCGCCGGGGTGGTCGGCTCCATGGTGGATACCTTCCTCACCGACCGCGACGTGCTCGTGAACCTCATCAATACACAGCCCACCGAGGAACTGCGCCACTACCACGCCCTCAACGTTTGCGTGCTGTCCCTCATGATGGGCAAGGAGCTCAAGCTTTCCGAGGAGCACATGCACGCCCTGGGCATGGGCGCGCTCATGCACGACGTGGGCAAGGGCCGCATGCCCGTGTCCGAGCTCTCCCGCGGACGCGCCACGGCCATGAAGCACGCGGTGGAACGCTACTACCAGCAGCACCCGGCCATGGGTGCGAAGATCGCCCAGGAGCTGCCCCTGTTCCCGCCGCAGGGGGTGCCCGTCATCCTCCACCACCACGAGGCCATGGACGGCAGCGGCTTTCCCAAAGGCATTTCGGGCAACAAGATTGCGCCGCTGGCGCGGATCGTGTCCGCGGTCAACATCTACGACAACCTCTGCAACATCGGCCTCCAGGACGGCGATGTTCCCCTCACGCCCCACGAGGCGCTCAAGCACATCTACAATAAGCGCCGCAACGCAATCGACGGCCGGATGCTCTCGGTGTTCGTCCGCTGCATAGGCGTGTATCCGCCGGGCACCGTGGTGCAGCTCTCCAATGGCCTGGTGGGCATGGTGGTGTCCATCAATCCGCTCAAGTCCTCGCGGCCGGCGGTCATGGTCTACCATGCGGATATCCCCAAGAAGGAAGCGCTCATCGTGGACCTGCGCGTGGAGGAGGACCTGCTCATCGAAAAAACCGTCCGGCCGGAAGAACTGCCGCGGGAAATCTTCATGTATCTGAGCCCCAGCCGGAAGATC
>JBMCLC010000453.1:0-2604 GCA_048614715.1 Oceanidesulfovibrio sp. | reverse complement strand
GAGATTTTTCGTGAACGTATTCAAAAGGGCGCTCCTTGGCTCCCCCTCGCCGGCGTCAGTAACCGGTGCGCAAACTGCCGACAAAAGGTTGCGGCGATCGGGGTCTTCGGGCTAAGATATTTTTTTTCGTGCGGAAGCGTTTCGTCACCGGTGTGGCGCCTGGTCTTCAAAACCAGTGGCGGGCTCATCCCCCGCGGTAGGTTCGACTCCTATACGCTTCCGCCATTTATATTGCATCACGTCAGGTCTTTTTTTTCGAGCATGCCACAAAGGACTGCGGCTCGTTATGGCGCTGTCCCCGACTCCATTCGGCATGCAAGCGATCTATTCTACTGGCGGCATCGCCTTGCGTCAATTCGACTCAGACCGTTTAACCGAGATGTAATAATAATCATCGGCAAGTCGTTGTCTATCGGCTATTCAGAGTTTTCGATGCCGTGGAGCCATCGCCGCACTTCTTCAAGCTGTCGGGCCACGGAATCCAGCCCGGTGCCGCCCGGCGCCTTGCGTCGCGCCACACAATTCGCATAGTCCAGCACTGCGTAGACATCCTTATCCACGGCGGGAGCGATGGCCTGGAAATCCCCGAGCGACAGGGACTCCAGCCCGCAGCCCCTGGACTCGGCCAGGGCCACGGCCTTGCCGGAGGCGTGGTGCGCCTCCCGGAAGGGCGTGCCCTTTGTCACCAGATAGTCGGCCAGCTCCGTGGCGTTCACGAAACCCCTGTCCAGCGCCCTGGCCATGGGCTCCGGCAGGAACTCGAGCTCCGAGACTAGGCCGGCCATGACGCCCAGGGAGCCGCACACCGTGCGGTCCGTGTCGAAAAAGGGCTCCTTGTCCTCCTGCAGGTCGCGGTTGTAGGTCATGGGCAAGCCCTTGACCACCGTGAGCAGGCTCATGAGCGATCCGTACACCCGGCCTGTTTTGCCGCGCACCAGCTCGGCCGAGTCCGGGTTCTTCTTCTGCGGCATGATGGATGAGCCTGTGGCAAAGGCGTCCGGCAGCTTGACAAAGCCGAAGCCTGGATTTGCCCAGATAATGATTTCTTCTGCAAATCTGGACAGATGCGCCATGACGAGACTGGCGCAGAACACCGCCTCCACGGCGAAGTCGCGGTCCGAGACCGCATCCATGGAATTGGCGAAGGTCGCGGGCAGACCGAGTTCTTCCGCCGTGCGCTCGGGATCGATGGGATAGGTGGTGCCGGCCAGGGCCGCCGCGCCAAGCGGGGAGACGCGGACCCGCTTCAGGCAGTCCGTGATGCGCTCTTCATCGCGCATGAGCATGGCCGCATAGGCGAGCAGATGGTGCGCCAGGGCCACGGGCTGCGCCGGCTGAAAATGGGTGCAGCCGGGAAGGATGGTTTCCCGGTGCGCTTCTGCCTGCGCGGCCAGCGCCGCAACCAACGCGCCGAGGGCTTTGCGCCAGCTCTCCAGCCTGTCCGCCACGTACAGACGGAAATCCAGAGCGACCTGGTCGTTGCGGCTGCGGCCGGTGTGCAGCTTTTTGCCCGCGTCGCCGACTATCTCGGTGAGCCGGGACTCGATGTTCATGTGCACATCTTCCAACTCGGTCTTCCACTCGAGCGCGCCCTGCTCGATCTCCTGTCGCACCTGCTCCAGCCCGCGGCAGATGGCCTCGGCGTCTTCCTGGGCGAGCACGCCCTGGGCGGCGAGCATCCGCGCATGGGCCATGGAGCCGCGGATGTCCTGCTCGTAGAGCGCGCGGTCGTAGGAGACGGACTCGGAGAACTCCTCCATGAGCCGGTGGGTGGTCTCGCGGAACCGACCGCCCCAGAGTTTGTCCACATTCTTGGACATTGGCGCTACCTAATTCGCGTCCTTCACGGGTTTCTTGGCGTACTTCATGTAAGCGCGAAGGCGCAGGCTCTGCAGTTTGATAAAGCCGGCGGCGTCCTTCTGGTCGTACACCTCGTCCTCCTCGAACGTGGCGAGGTCCATATCGTAGAGGGAATACGGCGAGGTACGCTCCACGGGATACACGCCGCCCTTGAACAGTCTGGCCCGGACCGTACCGGTGACGTTCTTCTGCGCCGTATCGGTGAAGGCCTGCAGGGCCTCGCGCTCCGGCGAGTACCAGAAGCCATTGTACACGCAGTCGGCGTAGCGGGGCACCAGGGAGTCGCGCAGATGCATGACCTCGCGGTCCAGACAGATGCCCTCCAGGTCGCGCTTGGCGTGATACAGCAGCGTGCCGCCCGGGGTCTCGTACACGCCGCGGGATTTCATGCCCACGAAGCGGTTTTCCACCATGTCGATACGGCCCACGCCGTGGCGCCCGGCTATCTCGTTGGCCTTTTCCAGCAGCGCCGCCGGGGAGAGCGTCTCGCCGTTGATGGAAACCGGGTTGCCGGCCTCGAAGCCGATGGTCACGTACTCGGGCTCGTCCGGCGTCTGGCCGATGGGCGTGGTCACGCAGTGGGACATGGGGCCGGGCTCGTTGTTCGGGTCTTCCAGCTCGCCGCCCTCGAAGGAGCAGTGCAGCATGTTGCGGTCCATGGAGTAGACGTTCCGCTTGGACATGGGAATGGGGATGCCGTTCTTCTGGGCGAAGTCGTGCAGGTCCGTGCGGGACTTGAGTTTC
>JBMCLC010000452.1:0-2609 GCA_048614715.1 Oceanidesulfovibrio sp. | reverse complement strand
CTGTCCGGATGCTCCTTATATTTAATGATGCGGTGCGCGCTGGCAAGTCCCGCCCGGAAATTTCTGCGGCCCATGTTCTGGAAACCACGACTGTTTGTGTGTAACGTGTTTGTCCGTCACGAAACCATCAACGGAGCAAATCATGTCTCTCATATCCTATAATCCGGCGCTCGGCGCCTTGCTCGATGCCTCGCTGGACACCATCGCCACCCTCGAAGGCCTGGACCCGAAAACCATACGCAGTGGCGTGGAGACCGGATCCATGGTGCTGATTGGCAACCCGAACCACCCGAACGTCCGCCCCACCCTCGTGGGCCGGCCCGCCACCATCAAGGTGAACGCAAATATCGGCACCTCGCCGCTCCTGAACAACACCGAGCGCGAGATGAAGAAGCTCGCCTCGGCCGAGGAAGCCGGCGCCCACACCGTCATGGACCTTTCCACCGCCGGCGACCTGGACCAAATCCGGCTGGGCATGCTCAACCAGAGTCCCCTGCCGCTGGGCACGGTGCCCCTCTACTCCGTGGCCAAAAAACGCACCGACGCCGACTGCGATCCCACCGATTTCGAGCCCCGCGAGTTCCTTGAAGAGATCGAATCCCAGGCCAGACAAGGCGTGGATTTCATGACCCTGCACGTGGGCGTGACCAGGCGCGCCGCCGAACTGGCGCAGGAAGCCGGCCGGGTGCTCGGCATCGTCTCCCGCGGCGGCTCCATAACCGCGCGCTGGATGGCCCGTCGCAAGGAGGAGAATCCCCTGCTGACCCATTGGGGCGAAGTCCTGGAAATCTGCAGGGCGCACAACGTGACCCTGAGCCTGGGCGACGGCATGCGTCCCGGCGCCGGCGCGGACGCTGGCGACGCCGCCCAGTGGGAGGAGGTCATCGTGCTGGCCGAGGCTGGCCGCAAAGGCCGCGAAGCCGGCTGCCAGGTGATGGTGGAAGGCCCCGGCCACGTGCCCATGAACCTCGTGGCCGAGCACATAGCCACCATGAAGCGCCTTGTGGACAACGCCCCCCTCTACGTTTTGGGCCCGCTGGTCACGGATTCCGCCCCCGGCTACGACCATATAACCGGCGCCATCGGCGGATCCATCGCCGCCATGTCCGGAGCCGACTTTTTGTGCTACGTTACCCCTGCCGAACATTTGACACTGCCGGACGCCGCCGACGTGCGGGCGGGCGTCATGGCTTCGCGCATTGCCGCGCAAGCCGCCGAGGTGGCGCTGGGACGGCCCGAGGCCGTGGCGCGCGACCGCGAGATTTCCGAGGCGCGCAAATCCCTGGAATGGGACCGGCTCGCCGCGGCGGCTCTCGATCCGCTCATCGTCGAACACCGCCGGGAAGAGCACAAAACCGAGAAGGAATGCGCCATGTGCGGCAAGTTCTGCGCCATCCGCATGCTCGACAACAGCACCATGTGAACCGACACGCCAAACGCAAGGAGTTTCTTCCCCCATGTATACTCTTGTCCTGCTCCGACACGGCCAATCCACCTGGAACATGGAAAACCGCTTCACCGGCTGGACCGACGTGGACCTGACGCCGCTGGGCGTCCAGGAAGCCGAGGAGGGGGCGAGACTCCTTGCCGAGGGCGGGTACGACTTCGACCTGTGCTACACCTCCGTGCTCAAGCGCGCCATCCGCACCCTGGACATAGTGCTCGACGCTATGGACCGCATGTGGCTGCCGGTCATCAAGCACTGGCGGCTCAACGAGCGCCACTACGGCGCGCTGCAGGGACTGAACAAAGCCGAGATGCGCGAGAAATACGGCGAGGAGCAGGTGTTCGCCTGGCGGCGCTCATACGACACGCCGCCCCCGGCACTGGAGCCGGATGATGAACGCCACCCCGGCCATGACCGGCGCTACTCCGACCTTGCCGGGGACGAGCTGCCCCGCTGCGAGAGCCTCAAGGACACGGTGGCCCGGGCCGTACCCTATTGGGAGCAAGAAATCGCTCCGGCCGTGGCCTCCGGAAAGCGCCTTCTGGTGGCGGCGCACGGCAACAGCCTGCGCGCCCTGGTCAAGTATCTGGACAACATCGGGGACGAGGAAATCTCGAAGCTGAACATCCCTACCGGCGTGCCGCTCGTATACAAGCTGGACGCCGGCCTCAAGCCCATCGAGAGCTTTTACCTGGGCAACCCCGAAGAGGTGGAAGCCCGCGCCAAGGCCGTGGCCGAGCAGGCCAAGCAGAAATAGCGGCGTCTGGACCGCGGACCACGCATGACAGATTCGCCCTTCGCGCCGGACTTCATCTGGGAGCAGATCACCAAGACGCTCCTGGCCATCTGGGAGGATTTCCTCAACTACCTGCCCTTCATCACGGCGGGAATCCTCGTTCTGCTCGTGGTGTGGCTTCTCGAGCAGATCGCGGAACGAGTGCTGCGCCGCAGCCTGGCCAAGTCCAAATTGCGCGGCTCGCTCAAGCAGCTGCTCGAGCGCATGCTGAGCGTGGGCATCTGGGCCATCGGCCTGCTACTGACGGCCATGGTCATCTTTCCTGGACTCACGCCCACCCGCGCCCTCGGCGCTCTCGGCGTGGTCTCCATCGCCGTGGGCTTCGCCTTCCGCCCGATCGGGGCGATCCTGTTCGGCTTTCTCGGC
>JBMCLC010000451.1:0-2642 GCA_048614715.1 Oceanidesulfovibrio sp. | reverse complement strand
CTGTGGACGGCCGACTGCCACCACGCCGATCTGCTGCCCTCGCAGGTGCAGCAGAAGGTGGCGCAGGCATTGAAGACCCACAACATCTACATGACCAAATTCGACCAACTGAAGAGTCGCTACAAGAAGGCCCAAAAGGGCCTGCCGGGCACCGCCGACAAGCTCAACGCGATCAAGGCCGAGTGCGAGGAATTCGGTCTGGTCGGTGTCTGCGGCGCCACCAGCGACGGCAAGCTTGATGGCCGCGCGCGCTCGGTCCATCTGGCTTGGGACCAGGGCAAATACGACCCGCCGAAGATCAAGGAAATCCGCGAGTTTCTGAAACAGTACAGCTACAACTGGTTCGTCGATCCCTGGATCCTCTGCGGCCACGGCGCCATCGGCTACGCCCCCTGCACGCCCTGCAGCGACGGCGAGCGGGTCTACGTGGCCACCGCCTTCTACGATCTCTTCTGCTACGACATGGACGGCCAGGTGGTCTGGAAGCGCTACATCCCCGAAGAGGAACTCAACGAGAGCGGCAATTTCCGCGGCAGCTTTTTCCCGTCACCGATGCTCTATGACGACCTGCTCATCCGCTACTGGGCCAATGACAGCGTCCGCCAGGGCGGCATGAGCGTACGCGCCTACAACAAGCTCACCGGCGAAGAGGTCTGGCGCGCCGGCAAAGGCGAGGTCACGCCCTACGCCCTCGGCACGCCGCAGCGGATGGAGATCGATGGCGTCAAGCTGCTCTACCTCTCCGACGGGCGTGTCCTGCGACTCGCGGATGGCAAGCAGGTTGCCACCGGCATGGGCTACGCCGCGCACGGCAAGCCGGACGTTGTCCACGGCAATCTGGTCTTCGCCAGCACTGGCCAGGAAGGCGGCGGTTACAACGGAGAGAAGGTCCGGGACCTGCCGCGCGGCTACGTGCTGGCCTACCGCCTGACCTGGAAGGGCGACAGCCACGAGGAACTGAAGGTCGAGGAGCTGTGGCGCCAGAAGCTCTCCTGTCGCACCATCTTCTACAAGAACCGGTTGATCAGCGTCGGTGTCAAACAGGGCCTCCGTATACTGGAGCCACTGACGGGGAAAGTGGTCCACAAGACCGGCTCCCGGCAGTACGTCAAAGAGCTGGGGACGAACTTCCATATGAAGACCAACCACTATCTCACCCTTGCCGGCAACCACCTCTTCCTCTCCCAGCGCGGCGTGCACAGCGTGGTCACCTTGAATGGAAAGTATGTCAGCAGGGTCGACGACATCCCGATTCACCGCGGCAATTGCTACAAGAAACGGGACAAGTATGAATTCCGTCCACAATACGGCGGCCAGATGTTCCACAGCGGCAACCGCAGCTTCTACATCCAGAACATGATCCATCCCAAGCTGGTCTGTATCGGTGATCCCAGCCAGAAGGCGCGGATGAGTGAGGCCCATCAGTAGGCTGAGGCTTCCCTCAGAGCCCGCGCCGGCCCTGTGGGCCGGCTGCGAATAGCCAGGAACTCGGGTGTCACGGTCGCTTGTCGCAATGACCCGATCTGGCCTGCGGATGCGTCGCATGGGCACGTTGGCACCAGGATGATCATCCCAGGACACCCATCTCTTTCACGCCCTACCCATAGCCAGTCCCAAGATCGGGATCTGCGACTGTACGATTCCATGGACTTTGCGGTTCGCGCCGACGCCAAGCGGGGCAAGGATCACACTCACACAAATTTCTCGTGAATTTCGGCCCCGACGGCGCAAAACGCTGCCCGATGCGCACGGGGCGATGGACCCTCGTTGATTTTGAGGGACTCTTGTTGAGGTAGAGTCGCGCCGACGGCCTCAGGCGGCCGCGTTCTGCTGTGTTCGAGTAGTCTCGATGATTCGCGCGATGACCCAAAGGTTGTGCGCCAGCACGGCCCAGGCGATATGGATGCGCTGATTGTCCAGACCCTTGGCCGGAACGGTGCGCCGGACGAAGCAGTTCTTGAAAATGCCGATGCGAGCTTCGGTCTGCGCCCGGCGGCGGTGCAGGTTGGCGAATTTCGGATTCCGCATGCGCCTGTTGAGTTCCTGCGGATCGCGTGGGAGCGTGCAGTCCTCAATGCCGAGTTCCGCTAGTTGTTTGCTGTTGGCCCGGCTGGTGAAACCGCGATCGGTAATCGCCGTCTTGATGGCGCCCTCTCCGTACGCAGCGAGCATGCGCTCGATCGATGGTAGTAGCGATTTGCTGTCGGCGGCGATCTGGTCGCCTGGGACATCCCAATCCATGATCAGGCCATCGACACTCTCGGCGACCAGGCACTGGAGTCCGAATTCACATTCCGCGCCAGCCTTCCCACGCACATAGACGCTGGCGTGCTGCTCATAGAGGCTCAGGAGTTTCTCGTCGTTCTTCACCGGGCGCTCACCGATAATACGCTCGTGGGCCTGCTTGATCACCCGCGTCTTCAGCCCCAGGAGATTGCGCAGGCGTTTGGCGATGTGATCTTTCTGAGCGCAGGAAAGCTCGGTGGTTCCCCATGCTTTCTCCAGCCGGAGCAGATGCCGCTCGCCATGCTCGCACACCGTGTTGACCAACCGCTTCATCTTGCGCAGCGTCTTCTTGCGGAGCTTCTTGCTGCCGGCACGAGGACCGGAATTCGTCATCTGGATACACAGCGCATTCATCT
>JBMCLC010000450.1:0-2645 GCA_048614715.1 Oceanidesulfovibrio sp. | reverse complement strand
CCGATCCCACGCGGGGGTCCTTGCCGTCTCGCATGGCGTAGAGCATCTCGCGCAGGGTTTCCTGCGATTCGTCCTTGGGCAGGCGGTAGGCGAACAGGTTGAAGATGGCCGGGTCGGCGCCGGGCAGGCGATCGGACAGTGCCATGAGCCGGTTTCGCACGTCGCCCACCGCGATCATGTTGAAGGCGCGGCGCAGTTCCGCAGAACTCCCGCCGGAGTCGAACGGCGTGATGATGTGAATGGAGTTGTGCGTGTAGCGGACCAGACGCCGCGAGAAGTCCCGCAACGCGGTGCCGCCGGAGAAGAAGAGCACGCGGGGGCCCAGCTCCGGCGAGCGTTCATAGCGGGCGAGCTTGACTGGATCGGGCAACGCTACCGTATGGCAGACCTTGATCCGCTCTGTGTTCGGCATTTCTATCTCTCGAGCAGAGCCACGCATTTTTCAGCGGCGCGTTCGAAATCCACACCGCCGGACAGCTCGTATACCGGGCAGTTCTTCAAAAGCTCCCGGTAGGCCTCCTCGGAAAAGTCCAGCATCCTGGAATCGCCGGGCCGGTAGAACAGTCCGGGAGATTTCATGAACGCGGGCATGAGGTCATCGCGCCGGGACAGGTCCACCCGGTTTAAAATGAGCTCGCCCCCGCCGCGCTTCCAGTTGAGCAGTACGAGGCTGGACATGGGCGCGGCGAGGCGGAATCGGCCTTCGCCGAAACACTCGTCGATGAAAGCGTCGTACTTGTGCTCCAGGGTCCACAGCTCGTTCTCCGGCATGGCGGCGAAGCGGTCGCGCTCATCCTCGTCCATCACCGGAGCCAGACTCGGGTTGTGCAGCACGGTGCCGGGGTTGATGCGCGGCATTTTGGCCACGCCGTACATTATGAGGCCGGTCTCGGGGTCGCCATCGGAGGCGCGCGTGACCATGAGCCGGTCGTTGGAGACGAAGTCCGTGTTCAGCCGCATCACATGCAGGGCCAGCGTGGACTTGCCCATGCCCGAGAAGCCGGCGAAGGCCATGCCCCGCTCGCCCTTGGCCACGCCGGCGGCGTGGAACAGCAGGCTGCCGCGGTCCAGGGTCCATTCGATAAAGCGGTTGTTGATGAAGTTGACGACATGGTTGTCGTTTTCGCGGCAGGGCCCCAGGGCCACGTTCAAGCCGCCGCCGAACACGAAGAGCATGCCGGTGAGCCTTTTGCGCACGGCCCGACCGTCCGGCAGTTGCAGGTACTCTTCCTTGATCTTGGTCTTGCCCGGGTCCGGCTGCTTGACGGTGAACTCCGCGCCCAGGACCGAGGGCTCAGGGGCGGGGCCTTCCAGCGCGTGGATAACGGTGTGGGCCTCGGGGACTTCCTGGGTCTGGAAATCGCGGAAGTAGTCGTACAGGCTGTCCAGGAGCTCCCGGGAGTTGGAGCGGACCTCGGTGACGTAGCCGCCGAAATCCAGGAAGAGCGACCCGGCGATCTCGCGACCCTCCAGGGCCCAATCCAAAAATGCCTGTGCGGAGGTCAGTCGGGTCATCGGCCTATCCTCCCCAGCACGTATTCCACGTAGCGGTTGGCGGCGTCGATGCCGTTGGCGTCCCGCAGGCCGCGGAATCCGCCGAAGGCCGAGACCTCGAAGACCTTGGTGCCGTCCGGAGTTTCCACCACGTCCACGGAGGTGAAATCGAGTCCGAACAGGGCCTGGGCCTGGTGGGCGAGTTCGAGGACTTCGTCTGAAGGCTCGTGCGCTTCGTACTTGCCGCCGGATCGGGTGGTGGTGTTCCAGGAGTCCTTGTTGCCGGCGCGGGCGTAGGTGGCCAGATACTTGCCGCCCAGGAACGCCACGCCGAGATCCTTGCCCGGATGCTTGACCATCTGCTGCAGGTACATGAACGGGTTGTGCTCCTGGAATGCCTCCACCCGGGCGCGGGCGTCCGGCTGGTCATGTTCTATGACGAGCATGCCGCGGGCCTTGGTGGAGTAGATGGGCTTGAACACGGCGCGTTCGTAGCGCTTCAGAAAGTCCATGGCTTCCTCCACGCTTTCCGTGAGCGCTGTGGGCGGCATGGGCACGCCGCCGGCGGCCAGGGTCACGGTGCAACTGGAGCGGTCCAGCACGCGCAGAATGATTTCGGGATCGGAAAAGATGGGCACGCCTCGGCGCTGCTTGAGGTAGCGGAGGATCTCCAGCCTGTCGAGCAGCCGCGGGGAGTAGAACGGCCCTGCCTTCTTCACGATGATCGCATCCATCTCGTGCAGCGGCTGGCCTGCGGCCCAAACTTCCTCGCGTTCCAGATCCAGGGCTACGGTTTCCGGGTCCACAAGGCAGCGGAAACCTGTCTCGGACAACACGGTGTCGGCGAGCAGCTCGGAGGACCAGCCCCCGGGCACGCCATAGACGGCAATTTTCTTCATGGTCGCTTCGCGGATGGTAAAAGTTAATAGACCAGAGCGTCCTCGGAGAGCACGAAGTCATCCCAGGGCTTGCCCCGGTGGTCGAGGATCTTTTCCAGAAGGTACACGCCGCGCAGGAACATGTCCTTGGCGAAGCGCGGGTTGAGCTCGAACCGCGTGGAGGTGATGAAGCTGCGCGCCAGCCCCAGCGCGAGTCGCGCGTCGAAGGCCGTGTCGCCGTGCTCCACGCCGTAATCCTTGGCGAAATGGTAC
>JBMCLC010000449.1:0-2648 GCA_048614715.1 Oceanidesulfovibrio sp. | reverse complement strand
CGTCTGCGCCTCGTCGGAAGGACGGACGTCCGCCTCGACGGCGTGCGCGGACTGCCCGGAGGACGATTTTATGGTTTTCGCGGCAAAGCCGCTGAACGCGGTCTGCCTGGCGTAGGCGCGCATGCCGCGGATCGAGGAGAATCCGCCGAGCCCTTGAGAAGCGGCAACATCCATGACACATACCCGGTGCTGTCGTTGCTTGAGGAACGATGACCATTTTCATACCCAATTGCATGTCTTTGCGCAAGCTCCTGGATGCGCAGGGTTGCCAATGGATTGCCATGCCCTTACAACAGCGAGCAGAACATCCCATCGGAGAACCCATGATAGAAATCGCCGCCCCGCCAGCACGAATCCTGGTCAAGGAACAACTCATTCCCGGCCAGACGAGCAAGCTCGTCGTGGACGCGCCGCACATAGCGCGCAAAGCCAAGCCGGGCAACTTCGTCATCCTGCGCATCTCGCCCGACGGCGAGCGCGTGCCGCTGACCATTGCCGACACCGATCCCGAAGCCGGCACCGTGACCATCGTCTACCTGGTGCTCGGCAAGACAACGGCCGCGCTCGAGGAACTGGGCGAGGGCGACACGATCCTCGACCTCTGCGGCCCCCTTGGCCGGGAGACACATATCGAGAAGATCGGCACCGTTATCTGCGTGGGCGGCGGCACGGGCATCGCGGCCATGCACCACATCGCCAAGGGCCATCACATGGCCGGCAACCGGGTGGTCGCCATTGTGGGCGCGCGTAGCGAAAACCTGCTGCTCTTCTGCGATGAACTGGAGAGCTTCTGCCCCGAGCTGGAAGTCTGCACGGACGACGGCAGCTGCGGCCACAAGGGCTTCGTCACCGACATCCTCCAAAAGCGCCTGGAAGAGGATACGGACGTGGGCGAGGTGGTGGCCGTTGGCCCGGTGCCCATGATGGCCGCCGTGGCCCGCGTGACCCGACCTTTCAATGTAAAGACCACGGTGAGCCTCAACTCCATCATGGTGGACGGCATCGGCATGTGCGGCGCCTGCCGCGTGACCGTGGGCGGCGAGACCAGATTCGCCTGCGTGGACGGCCCGGAGTTCGACGGCCTCCAGGTGGATTTCAACGAGCTGAACAAGCGGCTCACCGCCTTCAAACCACAGGAAGCAATCTCCTACGAGGAGTGGAAGAAGAACCATGGCCAATAGCGACAACGCTCCGAAGAAGCCGAAGAAGCCGAAGAAGCCGATAGCCCCCCGCGTGGATATGCCCACGCAGCCGCCCAGGGAACGCACCGCCAACTTCCGGGAGGTGGCGCTGGGCTATACACGGGAGCAGGCCATGGCCGAGGCGCAGCGCTGCCTGCAATGCAAGAAGCCTGCATGCGTGAAGGGTTGCCCTGTGGAGGTGCCCATCAAGGACTTCATCGGCCTGCTCCAGCAGGGCGACGTGCCCGGGGCCTATGAATCCATCAAGTCCACGAACAGCCTGCCCGCGGTGTGCGGCCGCGTCTGTCCGCAGGAAGTGCAGTGCGAGGGCGCGTGCATTCTGGCCAAGAAGGGCGACCCTGTGGCCATCGGCCGGCTGGAGCGCTACACCGCCGACACCTTCATGGCGGACACGGCCTGCGAGTACATGAACGGGGAGGGCCGCTCCTGCGCGCCTGTCCGGGAGGACCTCAAGGTGGCGTGCATCGGCTCCGGCCCTTCCAGCCTGACCTGCGCCGGCTACCTCTCCTCGCACGGATTCAAGGTCTCCGTGTTCGAGGCCCTGCACGAGCTGGGCGGCGTGCTCGTCTACGGCATCCCGGAATTCCGGCTGCCCAAGGATATCGTGCACAAGGAAGTGGACGCCCTGCGCGAACAACAGGTGGATCTGCTCACCAACTGGGTGGGCGGCAAGACCATCGAGATCGACGAGCTGTTCGAGGCCGGCTACAAGGCAGTGTTCGTGGGCGTGGGCGCGGGCCTGCCGCGATTCCTCAACATTCCGGGCGAAAATCTCATCGGCGTTTTCTCGGCCAACGAATACCTGACCCGCGTGAATTTGGGCCGGGCCTACAAGTTCCCGGAGGCGGACACCCCCACGTACCCGGGCAGGCACGTTGCGGTGTTCGGCGCAGGCAACGTGGCCATGGACGCAGCACGCACGGCCGTGCGCCTGGGCGCGGAGCGCGTGTCCATCGTGTACCGCCGCACCAAGGGCGAGATGCCGGCCCGCGTGGAAGAGCTGGACCACGCCATCGAGGAAGGCGTGGAGCTGCAGATACTTTCCTCGCCCTTGGAGTTCGTGGGCGACGAGCAGGGATTCCTCAAATCCGTGATCCTGCAGCGCATGGAGCTGGGTGAGCCGGACAACTCTGGCCGCCGGCGTCCCGTAGCCATCGAGGGCGACCGCTTCGAGCTCGAATGCGATCTGGCGATCATCGCCGTGGGCACCAGCCCCAACCCCATCCTGCTGGAAGCCACGCCCGGGCTGAAGCTCAACAAGTGGGGCTACATCCAGGTGGACGAAGCCACGGGCGAGACGAGCATTCCCAACGTATTCGCCGGCGGCGACATCGTCACCGGCGCGGCCACGGTCATCTCGGCCATGGGGGCTGGCCGCCGGGCCGGCATAGAGATCGCCCGCAGGCTGCTCGAATCCTAGGGCAGGGTCCGCACACCGCCGGCCGG
>JBMCLC010000448.1:0-2659 GCA_048614715.1 Oceanidesulfovibrio sp. | reverse complement strand
ACCAACCAGTGGGTCAACTCCTACAAGCGTCTGGTGCCCGGCTACGAGGCTCCCGTGTACATTGCCTGGGCGCAGCGCAACCGTTCCGCTCTCGTGCGCGTGCCGCTCTACAAGCCCGGCAAGGAAGCCGCCACCCGCATCGAGCTCCGCAACCCGGATCCGGCCGCCAACCCCTACCTCGCCTTTGCCGTCATGCTGGCCGCCGGCCTGGAAGGTATCGAGAAGGGCTACGAGCTGCAAAGCCCGGTCGAGGAGAACATCTTCGACATGGGTCCGGCAGACTTCGAGAGGTACGGCATCGAGGCGCTCCCCGGCTCCCTGTACGAAGCCGCCATCGAGCTGCAGAACTCCGAACTCATGAAGCGTGTTCTCGGCGACCATCTCCACAGGAACCTCGTGGAGAACAAGCTCATCGAGTGGGACAACTACCGCACCCACGTCTCCGAGTACGAGATCGAGCGCTACCTCCCCATGCTGTAAGCCTGCGGAGAATCCCAGCCTATACGAAAGCCCCCTGGCGCCTCGCCGGGGGGCTTTCTTCTTGCGGAATGGATTGTTCCCATAGTCTGCGCCTGCGCCACTGGAGTTCGAAAGCCGTTTAATTATGGATAGAATGGAATGCAGTTGCTTCTGTAAACAAAAAAAAGGAGGGCCGCAGGCGGCAATACAAGGAATAAAGCAGCCTGCTTGATCTTCTGGAATGTGGGATACGAAGTTACGATATACCGTTGCTTCGCATGTGGATATGTGCTTTATACATTGAGCAAATCCATTCGTACGCGATTGTTTTGGTCCGCGTGCACACTATCTGCTACGCATGAATCGTGGAGCGACCATGAATGACAGTCCTTCGCAAGACACGCCTGTAAAGCCCAAGGATCAACCGCCATCCGGTCGCGATTGCCACCTGCTGGGATCCGATGACCCGCACATCAACCTGGCGCATCGGATAATTCGTTATGCTGTGAAGGTGCTGGCGTTCCTGATGGTCTTCGTGATCATCTGGGGCATTTTCGACGTGATTTGGGTGCTCTACACGAAGCTCTCCTCACCGCCCTATTTTTTGCTCAACATCAACGACATATTTGCCACGTTCGGCGCATTCATGGCCGTGCTCATCGCGATCGAAATATTTGCGAATATCGTCATGTATCTCGAGAGCGACATTATCCATGTGCGTCTCGTCTTGGATACGGCTGTCATGGCGGCGGCGCGAAAGGTTATTGTCCTCGATTTCAACCAAATGGATTCGCTTGAAATACTCGCGCTGGGGGCCATCCTCGCCGCGCTGGGCGTTTGCTATTATTTTGTTGTCAGAGGGAGCCGCGAACGTTCAGCATCGGTGGTGTCCAGACACTGAACAAAATCCGGACCCGTGGCTGGCGAGGATTTCCGAGATACAAGGAATGACGCCACTTTCGTGGGCGAATAGTTCGACTGTCGTCCAAATAATTAGACGAGCCAGGCGTAGCGCATGTCCCGCGCCATTATGTCTATTATTTTTCTGTGCCCGGCCGGGAAGGTGTACTTGTCCAGCTCGGCAAAGCTCACCCACACGCCCTCTGTGGCGTCGTGCAGCACCGGTTCGGGCCAGCCGTTGTACTCCTCTGCAAAGCGCAGCAGAAAAGCCGTGAGCGTGACCTTGAAGGTCGTGTAACCGTGGCGGATCACCGCTATCTTATCCGCGGTCGCCACATCCCATTCCAGCTCTTCCTTGAATTCGCGCACCACACATTCGGCTGGAGTTTCGGCCTTTTCCACGGTGCCGCCGGGAAATTCCCACAGCCCTGGCCACACGCCGCTCTCCGGGCGTTTCTGGATAAAGATGTAGCCGTCGTGCACAAGCACGCCGCTGGCCACCTCCACGGGTATGGCGGGTTTGCGCTCCGCGGGAACGGGCCGGTGGTCCACTATGCCCAGGTAGTGCGCCTCGCAGTGCTCTGTGAGCGGGCAGAGCATGCATGACGGCTTCTTGCCGCACACCAGATTGCCGAACTCCATGATGGCCTGGTTGAAATCCCGGGCCCGACCTTTGGGAATGAGCGACCGCGCCGTCTCCCAGAGAAAGGACTGGGCCTGGCTTGACTTTATGGGCGCGTCCACGTCGAAGAGCCTGGAAAGGACGCGCTCCACGTTGGCGTCCACAATGGGCTCCTCCTGGTTGTACGCCTGGGAGAGCACGGCCCCGGCCGTGTAGCGTCCAACGCCGGGCAGGGCGCGGGCGGCATCGGCGTCTTCGGGGAACGTACCGCCATGCTCCGCCACCATCTGTTGCGCTGCCTTGCGCAGGTTCCGCGCCCGTGCGTAGTAGCCGAGTCCTTCCCATGCTTTGAGCACATCGTCCTCGTCGGCCCCGGCCAGGGACTCCATGGTGGGGAAGCGCTCCAGGAATCGCTCGATGTAGGCCACGCCTCGATCCATCTGGGTCTGCTGGAGGATGACCTCCGAGATCCACACCTCATACGGGTCGTAGCGCGTGCGCCAGAGCAGGTCACGCCGGTTCGTCTCGAACCAGTCCAGCAGGGTCTTTTGCAGGGGGCTTAGATCGGACATGGAAAGTTACCCTATCCGTGCGAGAACGCGTCGGCAAGCGCCGTGTGCGAGTCGGAGAGGGTTGAATGTCTGGGGCCGGAGTTCTTCAGGCGCTTTGAATATGCTC
>JBMCLC010000447.1:0-2659 GCA_048614715.1 Oceanidesulfovibrio sp. | reverse complement strand
GGTGTTCGCGTCGTCCAGGAACGACTGCTCGACAAAAGAGGCCTGGAGACGGTGGGCGCTCGGCGCGACCCCCATATGGCCGAGATTTGCCACGAGGTAGCGCTCCACGACCTCCATGAAGCCGCGGCACTGGGCCAGGCATTCGTCCTTGCACGCGTCCACGTGTTCCCCGGAAAGCCTGGCCGCGATCTCCCTGGTGAAGTCGAGGTCGAGGAGCACGGCGCAGACCTTGCCCTGCTGGCTCGGAAAATCGAGATTGAACCGGAACTCCACGTCGAAGGTATCCCGTTGGCACTCTCCGCAGACGGCGTGGATCTTGATACGCTCCTTCATGAATCTGGAGAACGCCGCCTCGATGGCCCGGATGAGGCAGCGGAGCACCATGCTGTAGGGGTGCGAGGCAAGCACTTGCTCCGCGGTTTCCCGTCCGCGTTGCTCCTCCCTGCAGTACGCCGAAAGCACCGATTCGAACTGCCGTTCGTCGATCATTCCCTTGACCAGCAGCACCTCACCCAGGTGCGGGGTGCGCACGTTCTGGATGAACAGCAGGTCCTCGAGCTGGTCGGTTGTCAGCAGCCCATACTCCACGGCGAGCTGGCCGAAGGGCTTGTCCGAATCTTTCTGCGCCTCGAACACCCTGTCCACGTCATCCTGGCGCAAGTAGCCGCGGACCACGGCGAGGTCGCCCAGCAGTATGCACTGCCTGCCCTGTTCGGCCAGCGCTTCCTCCAGTTCCTTGTGGTCTATTATCCCTTGTTCCAAGAGATAGTTGCCAAAAAATGTGGCCAGTTTTTCGGGCAGGGTCACGTTGGTCTCGCCTCGTGGATCATTCTGGATCGAGAAAGGGAAGGTCCTCTATCTCAACGGGCTTGGAGGCCGTCTTGCCCAGAGCGTTGAGCAGCTCCTTGCCTTCCTCGAATTCGGGGTTGAGCTTCATGGCGCGTTTGAGCACCCAGAGCGCGGCCTTGAGTCTGCCTTTCTCGTAGAGCACACGGCTCATGTTGTAGAGCAGGTGTTCGTCGTTTCTGCAGAGCCGGAACGCCCGGCTGTAATGCTGCAGCGATTGTTCGAGCAGGCCCTGCTTGCGGAGCATGATGCCGAACTCGTTGAACAGGTGCTTGTGCGCTTCCTCGAAGGCTCCCTCGATGTTGCCGAGCCGTTTGAACACGAGCTCGCCCTTGTCCTTTTCGCCGCGCTCCAGATAGGTGAGCCCCAGGCCGAACGTGGCGCGGATGTTTTCCTCGTCAATGCGCAGGGCGTTCTTGAACTCGAACTCGGCGCTGAAGAGCTCCTTGTTTTCCAGGTGTTCCTCGCCGCGACGCACCGCGTTTTCCAGCTCCCTGACGGCCGGCAGAAACCGTTTCATGTAGATTCCGGGCTCTGGCAGATAATGCTTGAGCAGTTCCTCGCGGGTGATGAACTGCTTCTCCTCCGTGGGAACGTAGCTGGAGTTCAGGGCCTGGACGGCGAACCGTCCGTCATCCTGCTCCTCGACATACATATATACTGTCTGGGCGGTATTCTTCCGTGTGGCGCCAAAGCCGACCCGAGCCTTGGTCTGCGTCGAGAAAACTCCGCGAATGACGCCTTCGCTGAGGAATTTGGAGAGGTCATAGCTCATGACGGGGGAATCCTGGATTACTCCACGGGAGTGCAACCTAGCCCGAATGGCCCGCCGCCGTCCAGCATGTACCGCCCCGCCTCTCTCGGCTCTCAATCATCCTGCGGCGTTGACTTTGCGCGGTGTACGAGGGATAACATGGATTACGCGTATAGCCCGATCAACAAAGAGCCTCCGGACAACATGTCCATGGAACCAGCATGAGCGAATCACCGCCGAGAAGCAACGGCGCCCACAACAGAGACTCCTTTCAGGACGAGGAGCATTTCGAGATCGAATCGCTACGGGAGCGCCTGGCGGAACTCGAACGCGAGCGCGGCGACTCCCTGCGCGCCAGGGATGAACTGCTCGAACAACGCATCTCGGCCAATGCGCTTCTCAACGCCTCCACGGACAGCCTCGCCGTTCTCGACCCTTTGGGCACCATACTCGCGATCAACGACGCCGGCTCCCGTCGTTTTGGAGCGGATGTCGGAGCAATTCGCGGCCGGAGCGTCTTCGACTTTCTGGACGGCGAAGCTTGCGAGCATATGCGCCACTGGCTCAAGGAAGCCGTGGAGACGCAGAAGACCGTGCAGTTCAAGATCGGCACGGACTACGCCACCTACGGCTACCGGCTGACGCCCTCCTCGGAGCCGGGCACCAACGCCGTGCGCGTGGCGCTGCTCATCCGCGATATCTCCGAGAACGAACGCACCCTCATGGCCCTTCGCGAAAGCGAGGCCCGCTACCGGGGCATTCTGGAAGACCAGACCGAGCTCATCTGCCGTTATCTGCCGGACGGTCGCCTCTCCTACGTGAACGAAGCCTACGCCCGCCACTTCGGCAAGACGCCGCGCGAACTCATAAACACCAACTTCATCCCGCACATTCCGGAAGAGGACGTGGTGCTCATCCGCAGCTGCATCGCGGGTTTGAGTCCGGAAAATCCCGTAACCTCCTTCGAACACCGCGTGATTCTGGACAACGGCGAGGTCCACTGGCACCACTGGACCCACCGAGCCATCTACAACGCCCATAACGAGTTGGTGGAGTATC
>JBMCLC010000446.1:0-2667 GCA_048614715.1 Oceanidesulfovibrio sp. | reverse complement strand
CCTCGTTCGCGACCGCTTCTTCGATAAATACGTCAGCGGAAACCGCAAGGGCGCGGGGCTCGGCACCTACATCGCCAAGCTCGTCGTGGAGCTGCACGGAGGCGGCATCTCCATGCGCACGTCCGCACGCGACGGCACCATCGTGGCCATCTCCCTTCCCCTGGCCTGATCCGACCATAGCGTATGCGCGCCTCCGCGCCCGTCCACAATTTGAGACACTAGCGTTTGAGCCGCAGCTGCTCCATGAAGTCAACGTCCACGATGGACGTGCCTATGGGCGCGAGGGTTATCCTGGCCAGTTTCAGATGCTGGAAGGCGAAGGGAATGCCGATGATGGTGAGGGCCAGAGCTATGGCCTCCAGCAGGTGGCCGAGGGCCAGCCAGATGCCGGCGAGCACGAACCAGACAACGTTGCCCACACAGCCGGCTCCGCCCGTGCCTATGTCATGCTGGCCCAGCTCCTCCCGCCGCACCACGGTGCGGCCGAACGGCCAGAACGCCAGAACGCCGATGCGAAAGCAGGACGAGCCCCACGGAATGCCGATGATGGTGATGAACATGATGATGCCGGCCAGCCACCAGAGCAGGCCCATGGCCCAGCCGCCGAGAATGAACCAGAGGATGTTGAGAATGAGTCTGAGCATCGCGTCGTCTCCTGTGGTGGTTCGGAATGTCGATATGAACGCCGCCAAAGAGAAAGGCGGCCGCTTTCGTTCTGAAAGCAGCCGCTGCACAGTACTGCGTGTTGGGAAAAACCGCTAGCCGGCGCTGCGCTCCTTGAGCAGCTTGACCACGGGCAGCTCCTTGCCTTCCACGAACTCCAGGAAGGACCCGCCGCCGGTGGAAATATAGGAGACGCCCTCGGCCAGTCCGAACTTCTCCAGGGCCGAGACAACATCGCCGCCGCCGACCACGCTGAAAGCTTCGGAATCCTTGACCGCGTTGCCCAGCACCTTGGTGCCGCCGGCGAACTGGTCATACTCGAACGCTCCCACAGGACCGTTCCAGAGCACCGTCCGTGCGCCTTTCACGAGGCCCGCGTACTTCTTCGCCGTCTGGGGGCCTATGTCCAGGATCATGTCCTGGTCGTTTATCACGTCCACAGCCTGCAAGTGCGGGCGGGCGCTTTCGGAAAGCTCCGGGGCGATGACCACGTCCTCGGGCAAGGGCATTTCCACGCCTTTTTCCTCGGCCCGCTTCATGATCGCCTTGGCGTCGTCCACCAGATCCGGCTCGTAGAGCGACTTGCCCACGTTCTTGCCCGCGGCGGCCAGGAAGGTGTTGGCGATGCCGCCGCCCACGATGAGCACGTCCACCTTCTCCACGAGGTTCTTAAGCACGCCGAGTTTGGTGGAGACCTTGGCCCCGCCTAGAATGGCCACGAGGGGACGTTTCGGGTCCTCTATGGCCTTGCCCAGGCTGTCCAACTCCTTTTCCATGAGCAGACCTGCCACGGCCACCGGGGCGTGCCTCATAACCGCGTGCGTGGACGCCTGCGCACGGTGCGCGGCGCCGAACGCGTCGAACACGTAGATGTCGCACAACGCGGCGAGCTTTTTGCCCAGCTCGTCGTCGTCGGCCTTTTCGCCTTTGGCGAAGCGGATGTTCTCCAGGAGCACGATCGTGTCCGCTCCGGCGTCCACGCCGCCCTCCCAATCGCGCACGAGCTCCACAGGCTTGTCCAGGGCTTTTTCCAGCGCCTCGGCCACGGGCTTGAGCGAAAGGGATTCATCGAACTCCCCTTCCTTGGGGCGGCCAAGGTGGCTGACCAGAATGATGTGCGCGCCGGCCTCCATAGCGGCTCGGATGGTGGGCAGCGCCATGCGGATGCGCGTGTCGTCCTGCACCACCCCATTCTTGAGCGGCACGTTGAAATCCTCGCGGATGAGGACCTTCTTCCCTTTGAGATCCACGCTTTTCATGCTCTGCACAGCCACGATGCCACCTCCTCGGCTCGATTATTCGCCGAGCACCGATTCCACGGCCTCGACGACGTTGTCCACGGTGAATCCGAAATACTCGAACAGGGCCTTGCCCGGCGCAGATTCGCCGAAGCGGTCCATCCCGACCACTGTACCCTTTCCGCCGACATATTTGAACCACAGAGCCGTGCTTCCCGCCTCCACCGCTACGCGCGCCTCCACCCCGGGGGGCAGCACCTGTCGCTTGTAGGCATCATCCTGCGCATCAAAGCGATCCGCGCAGGGCATGGAGACCACCCGGACCTGACGGCCCCTGGCGGCCAGCGCATCGGCCGCGGCCATGGCCAGGGATACTTCGGAACCGGTGGCGATTATGATGGCCTGGGGATTGCCGTCCACTGCGTCGCGCAGCACGTAGCCGCCTTTGGCCACATCCGCCACCTGCTGGGCGTCGCGCTGCATGAACGGCAAGGTCTGCCGGCTGAGCACCAGCGAGGACGGCGTTTTCTTGCTTTCGATGGCGCATTTCCAGGCCACGGCCGTCTCCAGTGTGTCGCAGGGCCGCCAGACGTCCATGTTGGGCATGAGCCGCAGAGAGGAAGTGTGCTCCACGGGCTGGTGGGTGGGGCCGTCCTCGCCAACGCCTATGGAATCGTGAGTGAGCACGTTGATGGTCCGCAGCTCCATGAGCGCGGCCAGGCGCATGGCGTTGCGCATGTAGTCCGAGAAGACGAGGAAGGTGCCG
>JBMCLC010000445.1:0-2670 GCA_048614715.1 Oceanidesulfovibrio sp. | reverse complement strand
CGGCGACTACATTGAGCTCATATTCTTCGAAACGACGCATACTTCCTTTTTCCTCCAGCATTGGAAGCATAGAGTGTCTGGGCACGGACGGCAATCAGGCGCATGCGGACAAGGACGACAGCATCCTGCCGGACGCCGGCTGCGACCAGGTGTCTGCCAGGCTTCCACAAAGGCTCTCCGAAAGCGTATCTTCATCCCGAAAACCAACTGAAACCATTGGATATCATGTAGGATAAAGGCTTGCGGGTCATCGGGACCTTTCCAAACCTGAAATACCCTAGAACGATATCCGCAAGGCGGCTCGTCCGCCCCAGGCGTCCACGCCGTCCTCGGTGAATCCGATGCGCTGGTAGCGCCCGCCCACGTCAAGCGAGCAATAGTCCGAAAAGTAGACCGTAAAGCCGAGGTCAACGGGCACCGTGACAAAATCGCTCTCGCCGTCGTAGACCAGATCCTCGTCCATGAACAAGCCGCCGATTCCGGTGCCCACGTAGAGCCGGAACGGGTCTTCCCGCAGCAGGTACAGACGGATGAGCGCATTGAAGCCGAAGCCGTTGGCCGAGTCGCCGCGGTAATCGTAGACGCCGTGATTTTTCAGATCCGCGTAGTACCCGTTGGCCTCCAGCCCCAGAGAGAGGTGGTCCAGCACGAAGTAGCCGATGGATCCACCGTAGCTGAGCAGCAGATCGACATCCTCCTGGCTGGTCCCATACGCGCCGAACTCCGGCGAGATGTAGAACTTCTCCGACTTGAAATCCTGCGCCCAGGCCAGCGGCGTGAACGCCAACACCAAGGCGAACGCGAGCAAGCAATTGATTGCACGTTTCATTTGGCACGCCTCCTTACGACTTGAATCAATCACCAACAATGAGGGGATTTATCCATGGTTTCATTGTACCACGATGACACCCCCGGTCAATGCGATTTGCAGATTCCCATGCCTCGGGAGCCGTGCTAAATATTGTCTTGCCCCAAAACCTATCGACACTATACATGAAGATGAATTTAAGTATTATCAACCTCTTGTAACCATCCACCGCGCGGAGGAACGCATGGGACTCATCTTGTTTCTGCTCATCGGCCTGCTGGCGGGCTTTCTTGCCGGCAAAATCATGAAGGGACGAGGATTCGGCCTGCTCGGCAATATGCTCATCGGCGTGGTGGGCGCTGTTCTCGGCGGTTTCATCTTCCGCATCATCGGCCTGCACGGAACGAGTTTGCTCGGCTCCCTCGTTACAGCCACCGTCGGAGCGATCATCCTTTTGTTCCTCATCGGAATCATTACCGGAAAACGCTGACGGCGCTTCCCCCACGCCACGCAACCACGGAGGGCTACATCATGCTTACAAATCCGAATCGCTTCCGCTTTCCGCCGCGCCTGCTCCTCACAGTCGCAACCTCCCTGTTTTTCGTCCTTGCCGCCGCTGTCGCTTCCGCCCAGCTCGGGCTGAACCTTCCCGGCAAGCTCGGCGACATCATCGACGGCAAGGAATCCGGCACGGCCGCCGGAGGCGGCGGCTTTGCATCGGCCGCCACTTTCCGCAACAACGATCGCCAGTTCGAGTACACCATTCCGGCCGGCTGGCGGCAGGAATCCGGCGACCCGCAGTCCGAGAAGGGCGCCTTGTACATGAAGCCCGGCACATCGTGGTCGTTCCAGTTCCACATGACCCAGATGACTCCCAGCTTCCCGGCCGAGTCCTCGGTCCAGGCCTCCATCCAGCAAGCCAAGGAGATGCAGCAGATTAACAAAATTCTGGAGGTGAAGCGCCGCGACGACAGCGACAAGAAGGGCAACCGCACCCTCAGCGTAATCGGCTGGGAGATCGTGCAATCGCCCAAGGGGGCGGACGGCGGGTACCAGCGCATCATCTGGCAGTGCTACGATCAGGACAACTACTATTTCAACTTCATGGCCTCGGCCAAAATGGAGGATTTCGAGGCGGCGCGGTCCACCCTGCGCACGATTGTCGACTCCGTGGATTTCAAGCTCGAGTAGCTCCACGGCCAGGTCATCGCCTCCACCCTCTGCCTTCCGGGCCTCGCCGTTGCGGCGAGGCCTTGGTCTTTTCTTGAGTCGGGCATTGCGGTAGGCAGAGCCCATGATTCACGCACAAGGAACCATCGGACGCGTTTTCGTGTTGCGGCTGGAGGACGGCGACTCCCTTCCCGGTAGTCTCGAGGATTTCGCAAGAAACAATGGCGTGGCCCGTGCGGTCTGCCTGCTCATCGGCGGCGTGGGCTCAGGCCGTCTCGTGGTCGGCCCGGAAGACGGTGGAGCCGAGCGCATCACACCCATGGTCAACGCCATACAGGCCGTGCACGAGGCAGCCGCCGTGGGCACGATCTTCCCGGACGAGTCCGGCGCGCCCAGGCTGCACATGCACACGGCGCTGGGCCGCGGCGATTCGTCCATGACCGGATGCGTGCGCCAGGGCGTGGATATCTGGAAACTCGCAGAAGTCGTGATGCTGGAGATAAAGGGCGCGGACATGGTGCGCGCAGTGGACCCGGCCTTCGGGTTCGAGGTGCTCAGCGCGAAGAAAGCCGGCGAGAGCAACTCATGAGCATCTGCAAACCGCCCAGAACGCCGGAGACCGCGCCCGTGCCGTTTCCGCCGCTGGCTTTGGTGCGCCAGTCCTTCGACCTTTCCGAAATCGCCGACCCCAC
>JBMCLC010000444.1:0-2674 GCA_048614715.1 Oceanidesulfovibrio sp. | reverse complement strand
ATCCAGGGCGGCGTCGCCATACCTGGACAGCAGCCGCTCCGGCACCTGGAACGAGACCTCCAGGCTGGCGATGCTCTGCAGGGAGAGTATGGGCGCGTTCTCCTTGATGTGCTCGTGGTTCTCCACGTAGCGCTTGGCCACCACGCCGTCGAAGGGCGCGCGCATGACGGTGTCCTCCAGAGCCTTGCGGCGGATGTGCAGTTCGGCCTGCGCCGTCTCGTAGGCTGCTTCGGCGCTGTCTAGTTCGGACTCGGTGGTCACGTTTTGCTTGCGCAGGGTTCGGGTGCGCTGGAGGTTCTGCAACGCCTCGTCGTATCTGGCCTGGGCCGAGTTCAACTCGTTCTGGAAGTCGCGGGGATCGAGGCGTGCGATGATCTCGCCTTTTTCGACCACGCGCCCGGCCTCGCCGTTCAGCTCGATGAGCACGCCCCCCACGGAAAGGGACATGTCCACGCGGCGCGTGGCCTGCACGGTGGCGGGGAACTCGCGGATACTGGCGCTGGGCGCGCGCCGGACGCATTCTGTGGGGACGGGACGCACGGGCGGCGGCGCGGCCTGCGCTTCTTCGCTATTTCCAAAGGCCTGTTGCGTAACGCCGCGCCAGAACAGGAGGCCGGCGCTGGCGACCGAAACAAGCAACAGCGCAATGAGCAGCGACTTTTTCATGATGGATCTCCGACTTGGGGTATGCGTAGAATAATCAATGATTGCGGGCGACAACGCGGCCGTACAGGCTGCGTCCATGGCGGTGCGGCGAACCGTTCCTCAGCCTTGCCCTGTGTCCGGGCCCGGGGGCAAACCCATGAGCAGAATGAGGGAGTTGGCCTGCTGGCGGGCCACCTCGTCGTAGAAATCCTGGGTCGCGAATCTCTCTCCGTACATCAGTTCCATGGAGTCCTGCGTGAGCATGTAGAAGATGATCTGCGCGTGCAGGGTGTTGGCCCATGCAACCATGGTATGTTTGGACGCATCGGGGCAGACGCGGCGGATGAACTCGACGTCGCCTTCCAGGTTGGGCTTGAAAATCTCCCGGATGAGAATGGGCAGGGCCGATGATGGGGAGCAGAGCTCCCGCAGGACGATCCGCTTTTTCCAGCCGATGGTCTTCGAACCGAAAAAATCCTCGAACATCTTTTTTACCGTGATGCGGATGATCTCGGCTTGTCCTTCCGGGGTGTCCATGAGCTCTGGATGCATGGCGGCCACGTCGCCCAGGCAATGGCGCTGGTCCGTGGCCGTGGCGTGCTGGAACGCCGCCACGTAGAGCTGCTCCTTGCTGCCGAAATGGTAGTGTATGCCGCCTAGGTTCACCTCGGCGGTCTCGGCTATCATGCGCGTGCTCACGGCGTCGAAGCCGTGTTCGGAAAAAAGCCGGCAGGCCGCATCGAGCAGAGCCTGGCGGGTGTCTTTCTGGATCTGAGTCATGGTCTCCTCCACAAGTGGCTGACGAATCACGTCGATTCAGTCACTCGACTCAGAAGCATTTAGTTCAGTCGAATGACTCAGTCAAGGGGAAAAATGAATCTTCGATCACAAAGCCCATGTAAAACCACATGCCCACAAAGCTGGAAGATGGGGCGAAGGGGCGCAACATACGGGCCACTCTGCCCACGCCGAAAAAAAGGCTGCACCAAGTTGGTGCAGCCTTTCCTCCAGCTCGAATCGTCTGGCGTTGAACTTTCCTAATCCTCAGTACTGATTTGCTGGATCAGCTCCCGCAGCTCGTCCGCCATGGCGGAGAGCTCTTGCACTGCCTGGGCGGACTGGAGCATGCCCTCGGCGGTTTCGGCGACTATTCTGTTGATCTCTTCCACCGACTGACTGATCTGCTCCGATGCTGCGGACTGCTCCTCCGCGGCGGTGGCGATGCCTGAAACCTGCGAGGCGCTCTCCTCCACGAAACCCACGATTTCGTTGAGCGCCACGCCGGACTCGTTGGCTTTTTTCGTGGCTTCTCCCACCGCCTCCACAGCCTGGTCCACGCTTTCCATGTTCAGCCTGGTGGCGTCCTGCACCCGGGATATCTTGTCGCCCACGTCCTTGGTGGCGGTCATGGTCTTCTCGGCCAGCTTGCGGACCTCGTCGGCGACTACGGCAAAACCTCTCCCGGCCTCGCCGGCCCGGGCCGCCTCTATGGCCGCGTTGAGAGCGAGCAGGTTGGTCTGGTCGGCGATGTCGGAAATGACGTTCATCACCTGGTTGATGGATTCGGCCTCGGAGCCCAGGGTCTCGGTGTTGCCTTTGAGACGCTCGGCCAGTTCGTTGACCCGATTGATGGCCCGCACCACATCATTGACAATGAAAGCCCCTGATGCGGCTTTTTCCCTGGTCTTTTCCGAGCTGGTTGCTGCGTTGCTGGCGTTGCTGGCGACCTCCATGACCGTGGAGTTCATCTGCTCCATGGCCGTGGCGGTTTCGCCAACTCGGTCGCGCTGCATCTCCGCGCCGCGGGAGACCTGCTCCACCTGGGCGGCCAGTTCGTCCGTAGACGAGGAGACGCGCTCCGCGATGGTGTTCGCTTTGTTTGCAATTCGCTGCATCTTTTGGAGAAGCTTGCCGACTTTCTTCTGCTGCGCCTCGGCTTCAGTCAGCGCGGCGTGCGCTTTCCCGGCCTGTTGCTCGGCTTCCTCGCTCTTTTCCTCGGCTTCAGCCATCTTGGTCTTGAGGTTGGAGA
>JBMCLC010000443.1:0-2686 GCA_048614715.1 Oceanidesulfovibrio sp. | reverse complement strand
TGCCGCGCCGTTGTGCTCACGGACCATGCCGACGGCGCGACCCTCGAACGTGTGGTGGCCGAACTGGAGCGAGCCTCCGGCGACGCCTTGTTCGCGGACGTGGACGTCTTCGTGGGGGTGGAGCTCACCTTTGTACCGCCTTCTTTGCTGGCCGGACATGTGGCCAGAGCGCGGGAGCTGGGCGTGCGGTTCGTGGCCGTGCACGGAGAGACCCTGCTCGACCCCGTGCCCCGGGGGACGAATCTCGCGGCCATCGAGGCCGGCGCGGATCTCCTCGCCCATCCAGGCCTGCTCTCCCACGAGGAAGCGGCGCTCGCCGCCGAACGCGGCGTGCATCTGGAAATTTCCCTGCGGGCAGGCCACTGTCTGGCCAACGGCCTGGTCGCGGCCCTGGCCCGGCGGCACGGCGCGAAACTCCTGCTCAACTCCGGGGCCCACGAACCGGCCGATTTCATGCCGGCTGAGCTGCGCCGCGCTGCGGCTCTGGGCGCGGGCCTGAGCCAGGACGAATACGAGCAGACCCAGGCCAACGCGCGGCAACTGGCCACGCGCATGCTCGCTCCCGCCCGCTGATCCGAGAGCATTCGTGCGAATAGAGACACCGGCTGCCGTGAACCAGCACGGGACGCTGTCCACAATCGTGGACAGGCTGCAGAATGGCGGACGCCGCGGTCAGCCTTGCTGACTGCTCGCCAGGAAATCCATCACCACGATCAATCCGCCGTCCTCGGCGTTGCGCGCGCCGACCGTTCCGCCCATGGCGGCCACAAACCGCTTGACCAGCGCCAGGCCCAGCCCCGTGCCTTTGGTCTTGCGGGTCAGCGAATCGTCCGCGCGGTAGAAGTCGTCGAATATATGGCCCAGCGCGCGCGGCTCCACGCCCGGGCCGGTGTCCCGCACCGTCACCAGGGCGCGCTTGCCGTGCTCCCGCGCCGTCACGGTGATGCGCTTTACCGGTTCCTCGCCGCCGAACTTCATGCTGTTCTCCACGAGGTTCATGAGCACCTGCATCATCACCTCGCGGTCGTAGGCGAAGCCCCGCTCCAGCCGGTTGTCCACCAGCAGCTTGAACCCCTCGCGCTCCAGCCTGGGCCGCAGGGTCTCCTCCATCGTGTCCAGTACATCGTCCAGCGTGCCGACCTTGAGGTCGAGCGGACGCTCGCGCTGCTCCAGCCGGGAGAATTCGAGCACGTTGGCGATGAGCCGGGTGAGCCGGCCGGCCTCCGAGCCGATGACCCCAAGATAGCGCTTGCGCGAGGCCTCGTCCCGGGCCATGCCCTGCTCCAGCATCTCCGCGTACATCCGGATGGAGGTGAGCGGCGTTTTCAGCTCGTGCGTGACCGAGGAGACGAACCCGGCGCGGCGGCGGGAGAGCTCCACGGCCTTGCGCGCCGACAGGTAGATGGCCACCAGGCCGGCCAGCAGCACGAAGGCGGTGACCCAAGCGGCCCCCACAAGCACACGGCGGCCCTGCCCCGCCGGCACTTCCTCGGCCGAGAGCCGCGCCGAAAGAAAGGAGAACGGCCGCGGGAACACGCGCAGGATGTCCACGGCCGGCGCGAACCCCGGGTCCTGTCCCGCGCCTGCCTTGTACACCTGCAGGGTGCGTCCGTCGCCGTCCGCCACGGTGAGTGCGAGCCGGGTATAGCCGGCGATGGGCTGCTCCACGTAATGGCGTATGATGAGGTGGTCCATGAAGCTGTACAGATCGATGAGAAATCCCTGGCGCACCACCTGCCCGTCCGCCACGACCCGCCGGTAGACCAGGGCCCTGTCGTCGCCCAGCAGCAAAGATGTGATAGGCGCGATCTCCACCCGGAACTGGCGTCCGCCGCCGGGCATCTCCGGCAGCACTGAGGCCGGTGTTTCCGGCTCGTCGTGAAGATCGTACTCCAGCAAAGTCGATTCGTTGGCGTCCTTCGGATCGGCGGAGGCGTTCTCGTTGGCCGCCTCTCCGGCTTCTGTTTCCGTCGCCTCCTCCCCCATCCCGCGGATAGGCTCCCTCACGGCAAGTCCCTTGCTGCCCGAACTCAGGTTCATGGCCTGTCCGGGCGTTATCTGCCGCGTCTCCTCCTTGGCCTTGCCCAGCACCTTGCGCTCCTCGTCCGGCTCCCTGCGCCGCAGGTAGCGCTCCATAATGGACTGCTCGGCGCTCCTCTGGGCCACCTCCTGGTCCCGCGCGGGCGGCGCCGCGGCAAAAAAATCGCGGGGCGGACCATCGGCGCGCAAGGACTCCCTGGCGGCAGTACGCGTCGTCTCCGGCCGCTCCCGAATGCGGGTCAGCTCATCGTGCGCCGCCTGCAACAGCGCGATGCGGTCCAGCGACAGGTCCACATGGGGAGTCTGGAACGAACCGTCCGGGTTGGACTGGAAATAGCCCACGACCCACGGCTCGGCCGGCGCGTTGGCCAGGGGCGAGAGCTCCCCTTCCCCGGCGCCGCGGTCGGCCGCGAGCACCGAGGCGTATTCGTCCACGGCGCGGGCCTCCTCGCGCTGCACTACGCGTGCGAGCTCGTCCTCCATGGATTCGAGCAGGGCCGCGCCGAAAAACCGCAACGTCGCGGCCTCCTCCCGCTTCATGCCGGCGTAGCTCCACCAGAACACGCCGCCCAGCAGCGGCGTGAGAAGCAGCACGAAAACGAGTATGAGCAGGGTGAGTCGGCGCACGTGTCAGCCTTTTTCCAGC
>JBMCLC010000442.1:0-2690 GCA_048614715.1 Oceanidesulfovibrio sp. | reverse complement strand
ATCTCCAGCAGGTCGCGGGTGGGCTCGGTGGTGTATATTTTGCCGGTAAACCCTTCCTTGACCATTTTGGGCAGCAGGCCGGAGTGGTCGATGTGCGCATGGGTTATGAGGAAGAACTCGATGTTCTTCGGATCGTAGAGGCCCACGGCCCTGTTGCGCTTGTCGATCTCCTTGTTGCCCTGATGCATGCCGCAATCCACGGCGAAGCGGCGGCCCATGGACTCGATAAGGTGGCAGGAGCCGGAAACCGTCTGCGCTGCGCCCAGGAACTTTATCTTCATCGCTGCTCCTCGAAAGGTGGTGTGGAAAGGGCTGGCGGGGGCGGCCGCCGGCCATTGTCGCGAACGGGGAGTATGCGCTATATGCGTTGAGAGCGCAAACACGCGCACCGCGTACGCGGACTCCGTCTACGCCGGCGCGGGTTCATTGTCCAACGCCAAAACACGCCAAGGAGTGAGGATGGTTCAGCAGAACAAGCAGTTCGTCATCGACAGCCTGTCCATGAAGGAGTCCTGGCGGCTCTTCAAGATTATGGCCGAGCTCGTGGACGGATTCGACACCCTGGGCGAGTACGGCCACGGCGTGTCCATTTTCGGATCGGCCCGCGTCAAGGAAGGCGACTCCATCTACGACGAATGCGTGGAGATTTCTCGCAAGCTCGCCCAGGCCGGCTACACGGTCATCACCGGCGGCGGACCCGGCATCATGGAAGCAGGAAACAAAGGCGCGGCCGAGGTGGACGGCGGCGTGTCCGTAGGGCTGAATATCCAGCTGCCCATGGAGCAGAAGCCCAACTCCTTCCAGAACGTGGAACTCGACTTCAAGTACTTTTTCGTGCGCAAGGTGATGTTCGTCAAATACGCCACGGCGTACATCGTGATGCCCGGCGGGCTGGGCACGCTGGACGAACTCTTCGAGGCCGCGGTGCTCGTGCAGACCAAGCGCATCAAGCCCTTCCCCATCATCCTCTATAAAAGCGAGTACTGGAACGGCCTGCTGGACTGGATCAAGACCACAATGGTCCAGGGCGGGTATCTCAACGAGGACGAGCTCGACCTCTTCGCGGTGATGGACACGCCGGACGAGGTCGTGCACTTCATCAAGCGCTACGTCATCGTGTAGTCGTGGTGATTGTTTCGTAGAGGGCGCGGTAGTCCGCGGCCATGCGCCCGGCGCTGAACCGCTCCCCGCCGCGCTCGTAGGCCCGCGCGGCAAGCGCCCTGCCGCGCGACGGCCGGGACAGCAGGTCCGCCGCCCGGTGCGCCAAGGCGTCCCAATCATGCGGCGGCGCGAGCATCGCCGTTTCGCCGTCCTCCACCTGCTCCAGCACGCCGCCCACGCCGGTGGCCGCCACGGCCGCGCCATGGGCCATGGCTTCCAATATGGACAGAGGATGGTTGTCCGCCAGGGTCGGGTGGCACAGCACGTCCGCCGCGGTCATGACCTCGGCCAGGTGGGCCGGCTCCAGGTACGGCATCCGCAGCAGGTCGCCCTCGCGCTCCAGCTTTGTTCCGCCGGCCATGATGCCCACGGTCTTTGGTGCGCGCTGCTTGATGGTTTTCCAGATGGCGTCCCAGCGGTTGCCGGCCTTGAACGCCGCTTTGCGGCCCCCATGAGCGATGAAGAGCACGGTGCGCGCCGCCGGGGCTATGCCCAGGGCGGTCTTGGCCGCGGCCTTGGCCTGCTCGTCCGGCATGGACGCAGGCCACGGCACGCCGTTGGGCACGAGCACGACCTCTCGGCCCAGACTTGTTTCGGCCTGCTCCCTGAGCCATTCGGAAGGGCTCACGATGACCGGGTCCAGCGCCTCCACCAGCCGCTTGCGCTGCCCGCGCTCGACTTCAGGGTCCGGGTAGCCGCGGGGACACGGGTCCGGGCAGCCGTTGTCCGTATAATCGCACTCGGCCGGATAGACGCACCCGCCCGTGACGAGCTGGAAATCGTGCAGGGTGATGACCGTGGGGGCGCGGCGGACGGCCAGGAACGCCAGGAGTTCGTGCCATTGCGAGGTGGAGTGGACATGCGCAACGCCGCCGGCGGCCAGGGCCTCCTCCAGACGCGCCGGCCACGGCCGCTTGATGAGCATGGACTCCCCCTCCCTGCTCTCCGCAGCCTCGAATGACCGCTCAGACGCCCAGCCCATGGCCGAAAGATCGCCATGGAGCATGACAGCCACGCGGGTAGCGCCGCCGCGGCGCTCCAGCAAGGTGTGGTGGATGACCGATCCGCCCATGGCTTGTGCTACCGCAACCACGAAGCCCCGGCAACGAAAAGGGACGCAGACCACGCAGCGCGATACCGGCACTTCCGCACAAGGCCGCTTCCTGCTACACCGATGCGACCATGCAGCGCTCCACCCGCACCATGTTGCGCAGGCTCGCGCCGGCGCTGGATATCCTGCTCGTCCCGCTCTCCGTGGCCGGCGGCTGGTGGCTGGGCGTTGCCCGGCAGATCGGCCTGACCAGGCTGCCGCTCACCCGGGCCGTCCTCTCCCGGCTCGGCCTCCACCCGCTGCGCCGCCATTTCTACGAGCCGTACCCCGTGGACACGGCGCATGAGGGACCGCGCGACCTGCCCGGCGTGGAGCTGAACGAACGCGGCCAGCTCGCCTTCCTCTCCGAACTGGAGCCCTGCGCCGGCGAAATTCGGGCCATCGCCGAGCGGGCCCCGGCCAAACGGTCCTTCACCTT
>JBMCLC010000441.1:0-2699 GCA_048614715.1 Oceanidesulfovibrio sp. | reverse complement strand
GCCCACCTCCGTGGGCTACGGGGCGTCTTTCGGCGGACTTTCCGCGCTGCTGGCCATGCTCAACGCCTGCGCCCCGGGCGTGGCCGTGGTAAACATTGACAACGGTTTCGGGGCTGCGGCCCTGGCGAGCCGATTGCTCGCCATCTGATTCGTATTCCTGGCCGGCCCGGCTTGCACATCGGCGTGCGTGTCGTGTTATGATGGAACATGATCCGTCATATACCCACCATCCGCAAGGAGAACCGCCGTGCCGTACCATCATTCCCTCTGGAACGACTCGCTCAGGCTGTGCGCGGCTTGCGCGTTCGTGCTCGCCATCTCCATGGCCGCGCCGGCCCAGGCCGGGGCCTATGATGTCTGGGCTTGGCTCGAAGCCCGGTTCGACGACGCGGGCGTCGAAACCATGCAATCCGAAGAACACGTCTTCACCGTGGAGCAAATCGTCGACGGCCTCGAAAGCCCCTGGTCCATGGCGTTCATCCCGGACGGACGCATTTTTGTGGTCGAACGGCCAGGCCGCATCCGTATCATCCGGGAAGGAAAGATGGAGCCGGAGCCCTTGGCCGGCGTGCCCGATGTGTTCTACGCCGGCCAAGGCGGCCTGCTGGACATCGAGCTCCATCCGGATTTCGAACAAAACAGACTCGTCTACCTCGCCTATTCCGTAGCAAGCGAAGACGGGCAGGCCACACTCGTGTCCCGCCACACCCTCACGGACACGGGCCTGACCAACGAGGAGATCGTCTTCCCCGGTTTTTTCGTGGACGATGACCGGTACAAGCACTTCGGCTGCCGCATCGTATTTGGCGCGGACGGCATGCTCTACATGACCCTGGGCGAACGCGGTCGCAAGGACCAGGCGCAGGAGCTCGACAGCCTGTTGGGCAAGACCCTGAGATTGACGGACACGGGCGGCATACCCAAGGACAATCCCTTCGTGGACGTCGAAGGCGCGCGGCCCGAAATTTTCACCTACGGCAACCGCAACTCCCAGGGCCTGGCCGTGCAGCCTGGCACCGGCATGCTCGTGGCCACGGAGCACGGTCCGTCCTGGACCGACGCTCCCGGCGGTGGAGACGAGGTGAACATTTACGAAGCCGGCGTAAACTATGGCTGGCCGGTAATCCACCATCGGAAAACGCGCGAGGGCATGGTCGCCCCGCTGCTGGAATACACGCCGGCAATCGCGCCGGCCGGCGCCTGTTTCTACTCAGGTGACGCATTCCCGGACTGGCGGGGCTCCTTTTTTTTCGCCAATCTCGTGGCCCAGAAGCTCGTACGGGTGGCGTTCGACGGCCGCGACGTCCTCGGGCAGGAATTCCTGCTCGTGGATGCCTTCGGCAGGTTGCGCGACGTGGAGCAAGGCCCACAGGGACACCTCTACGTGCTCACCTCCAACACCGACGCCTACGGCCCGGGCGACCCTCAGGGCGACCGGCTGCTGCGCCTCGTTCCGGCGCAAGGGAACTAGCGAATGGTCATCATCACGAAACGCACGACGCGGCGCGCTCTCATTGTCCTAGGCTCGCTCGTAATCCTGCTCCTCATCACCGTGTGGGCCGTGGGCGCCATCCTCCTCCCCTCCGGACCGCCGGAAGTGGAACAGGCCCAGCTGGAGGCCATGGCCGAGGCTTTCGGCGGCGAACCCCGCGTGAGCCCGCAGCGATACGATGACTGGGAGCGGACATCCTTCTACCTGCCCATGCGCGACGGCGTGCAGATCGCCGTGGACCTCTGGCTGCCCAAGCCTCTGGAACACGGTGCGACGACCCCGGCCGTGATCTTCCCCACACGCTACTGGCGGCGCTGGGAAACGCGCATCGCCTCCTGGGGCGACCGCCCGTGGGCCATGGACAGGCTGCTGCTCTCGCGGGGTTACGCCGTAGTCAAGGTGGACGCCCGCGGCTCCGGCGCGTCTTTCGGGTCGCGGCCCTACCCCTGGTCGCCGGACGAGGTGGCGGACTACGAAGAAGTGGTGGACTGGATCGCAGCCAGGCACTGGTCCAACGGACGCATCGGCGTGCAGGGCACCTCCTACGGCGGCACCGCCGCGGAGTTTGTCGCTGCCCTGGACCACCCGGATGTACGCGCCGCCGCCGTGGAGTTCAGCCTGTACGACGTGTACCGGGACATCGCTTTCCCGGGCGGCGTGTTCAACGAATGGTTCGTGTCCCGCTGGGGCATGTTCAACGCGGCGCTGGACGCGGGCACCGTGCCCGAGGTGATCGGCCTGCTGGGCACGGCGCTGGTGGGCGGTCCGGCGCCGGTGGAATACCGCTGGACCCGGGACGGTTTCGATCCCCTGCCAGGGGGCGGCCGCCCCGCCCTGAAGCAGGCGCTGCAGCAGCACGCCGCCAATGTGGACATAGAGGACGCCGCGCGGCGCGTCGCCTACCGCGACCAGATCGCCGGACCGGCCGGCGCCTCCACGGACGATTTCAGCCCGAGCACTTTCCACGCGAGCACGGAGCCGAGCGACACGGCCATACTCTCCGTGGCCGGCTGGTACGACGGCGCCTACGCCCGCTCCGCCCTGGAGCGGTTCCAGCAGGTCCGCAACGCGGACACATGCATCATCGGGGCCTGGAACCACGGCGGCGGCGAGGACGTGGACCCGTTCGCGGAGCGGGACGCCCCGGCCACGCCTTCCCGCGCGGTGCAGCGCCTCGCCGTGCTGCGATTTTTCGATTACCACCTGA
>JBMCLC010000440.1:0-2701 GCA_048614715.1 Oceanidesulfovibrio sp. | reverse complement strand
CATGTGACTCATTTAGTCATGTATCCCAATCACGGTTGCCGGGTATTCCGCGGTTTCAAATAATTGTGGCGGACGCGCGCCGCCGCGGCTTCCCCTCAGGCGACCCCTTCCGAACCCACGCACTTTTCATCCGGCACGCGCCTTGGCGAGGAGCCAGACCGGAGCGACAAATCAACATAACTGAACACGCCATCGAGGCGCATGAGACGCGTGGTATGTTTTCGGGAGGCAGGAACGGGTCCCCAGTCCGGACGCGGAGTGGGTGACCAGGAGCATATGGACGTCAACGAACTGCACGAACGGGGCCTGGAATTTGATGATCCCTCGCTGGCGCGGGAGCTTTTTGGGCCTGGCAACGACAATCTTTCTCTGGTCGCGCGCAAAAGCGGCGTGGACGTTTCGAGCATGGGCTCGCGCGTGACGCTGCGCGGCGAGGACCAGCAACGTGTTGACATCGTGGCCAACCTGCTCGCCCAGGTATACGGCCTGCTCAAGGAAGGGCGTCCGGTGCTTGGCAGGGACCTGGCCTTTGCCCTGGAAACCCTGATCCGCGACCCTTCCGTGGATCTTGCCCAGATTTTTCGGGACTCCGTCTACCTTTCTTCGCCTAAAAAGACCGTCGCGCCCAAGACCCTGACCCAGCGCGCCTATGTGCAGGCCGTGCTGAACAACGACCTCGTCTTCGCCATCGGGCCGGCGGGCACAGGCAAGACATATCTTGCCGTGGCCATGGCTGTGAAGCAGCTCATGGATCGAAGGGTGAAGCGGCTCGTGCTGACACGGCCGGCCGTGGAGGCGGGCGAGAAGCTCGGCTACCTGCCGGGCGACCTTGTGGAAAAAGTAAACCCGTACCTGCGGCCGCTGTACGACGCCCTGCACGACATGCTCGACTTCCGCCGGGTGCAGGAAATGCTGGAGACCGGCATCATCGAGATCGCACCGCTCGCGTTCATGCGCGGCCGCACGCTGAACGACGCGTTCATTATTCTGGACGAGGCCCAGAACACCACACCCGAGCAGATGAAGATGTTTCTCACGCGCATGGGCTTCGGCTCCAAGGCCGTGGTCACCGGCGACGTGACGCAGATAGATCTTCCCGAACGCTCCTCGCGCCCCGGCTCCGAACGGTCCGGCCTTGTCCAGGCGTCCAGAATCCTGGAAAACGTGAAAGGCGTGGGGATGATCCGGTTCGGAGAAGGCGACGTCATTCGGCATGATCTGGTGGCGCGCATTGTGAAAGCCTATGAGCACCACGAAAAAAACTGAGAAGAAATCCGCCAAGGCCAAACCGCAGCCCATGGCATGGGCCAAGGCCCAGGATACACTATCCTTCCTCGATCAGCGCAGGGCAGGCGCCGTGGTGTTCCTGCTCGTGCTTTTTGCGCTCGCCCTCATGGGCGGAGTGCGCATCAATCCGGGCGTCACGGTGTTCATGGCCGGAGAGATCGCCGACCGCGACGTCACGGCCATGCAAGACCTGCTGGTGGAGGAACGCCAGTCCACCCAGGAGAAGATCAAGCGGATATCCGAGGCGCAGCCGCCGGTGTTCAACCTTTCGGAAGACCCTGCGCGCCATATCGAGTCCCGCCTCGGCGAGGTGTACGAGGTCATCCGCGAATCCACTCCGGACAATATGGAGGAGGTCCGCTGGCAGGTATCCGAAATCCTGAACCGCGAGATCAGCCTGCGGTCCGTGCAGGTGCTGCGCAACAACGAGATAGAGAACATCGCCTTCATCCGCGTGATGCCGTGGCTGGAAGAACGGCTGGCCCAGGGCGTGGTGCTCGACGACCGCCTGCTGGGCGAGTTCGACAACGGCATCATCGTGCGCAACGAGGACGCGGCCCAGGACACCCTGCGGCTGGACCTTTCCCAGATCGACGACGTGGACGAACTCTCCCGCGAACTGGAGCGGTTCCTGCGCATTCGTCTGGACATGTCCCTGCGCGTGCGCAAGGCGCTCATGGAGCTGTTCCGGCCGCTCGTCACGCCGACGCTATCCCTGGATCCGGAAGCCAGCCAGGAGCGCGTGAGCGAGGTGATTTCCTCGGTGGAGCCGGTGTACTACCAAATCAAGAAAGGCGAGGTGATCGTGCGCAAGGGCGAACGCGTGACCCCCGCCACCCAGCTCAAGCTCCAGGCCCTGTTCAGCCTGGAGCCGCGCCACTTCGAGGTGTACCGGCCGCTGGGCATCTTCCTGCTGGGCGTGCTGCTCGCCGTGTTCCTCGCGCTGTCGCCGCGCGGTTCGATCGTGAGCATGCCCACCAACCGCGACGCCCTGCTCGTTTCCTTCATGCTGCTGCTGGTGGGCGCGGGGGCCAAGCTCATCGGCATCATCGAGGTGCCCCTCGCGGACAAGATAACCTTCCTCAGCGAAGGAGCGATGCCGCTTCTGCTGCCGGTGGCTGGCGCCGCCGGCGTCATTGCGCTGTTTTTCTCCATGACCACCAGCATCCTGGTGAGCACGCTGTTCTCCTTCGTGAGCTGCCAGTTGCTGGGCGAAGGCCTGGGCATGTTCGCCTACTACTTCCTGGGTGCGGTGCTGTACTGCGTGGTGGTCAAACGGGCCCAGACGCGCACAGGCGTGCTCAAGAGCGTGCTGCCGCTGCTGGCCGGCCTGTTTCTGGCGTGGATCGGGATGCGGCTGCTGGATACCAGGACCTTCTCGGACCTGGCCACGGAGGTGAGCTTCGTCACCATG
>JBMCLC010000439.1:0-2711 GCA_048614715.1 Oceanidesulfovibrio sp. | reverse complement strand
CCGGCGCCACATGATTGTGCGGCTCCTCGCCGCGTTCCCACTGGGCGAGCTGGTGCACCAACCTGAGCTGCATGAGGAACTCGTAGGCCTCGCGCACCTCGGTGGTCAGCTCATTGGATACGATACCGTCCTCACCGATGGCTTCCAGCCGCGCCAGGGTGTTTGTTTCCGGAATGCCCAGACGCAGGGCGATGACGCGCGCGAAGTCCGCAATGGGTGCGATGCCCCGCGACTTGAGATCGAGCTGGTTCTTGTGCTGGCCGTCCTTTTCCACGATGAAGCCGCGGAAGAACGAGAGCGGCGGCCGGTTCTGCAGACAGTTGGCCGCGAGATGGCGCTGGAACACCTCCTGGCGCTGGATCAGCGGCATGATATGGCTCCGGAGCTCCTCCACGTACGCCGCCCGGCCCGGGCCGGCGCGGAAATCGAAGAAGATGGCCGCATGCATGACCTCTTCGGGTTCGGGCTTGAGTATCCAGCGTTCGAAAATCTGCTTCCAGGCGGACAGGCCGAGCCGCCACCTGGGGTTCTTGGCCATGATGTTCCCGGGACAGGGTGGGAAGCCGGCCTTCACGAGATGGCCGATGACCCGCTCCGTGAACGCCTCGTAGTAGACCGCGGCCGCCCGGGTGATGAGGTTGTCCTCCACATCCCGCAGGATGATCGCGTTGTCCTGGTCTGTCATGAAGGTCTGCTCCCGCCGGCCCTCGCTGCCCATGAGCATCCAGCAAAACTCGGCTGGCGGCGGGCCCAGTTCCTTGAGCATGAGCTTGATGACCTGCCCCAGGAGGCAGTCGTTGATGATGGTGATCATCCGCGTGATGTGGCCGGCCTTGGCACCTTCCTCCACCAGCGCGCGGATGACCTGCGGCGTTCTGCGGGAGAGGTCGTAGAGCCCCTCCACGTCCCGCTGGGCCATGATCTCCCGGAACAGGGCCATGGGTGACTTGCCCTGCATGACCACGATGTCATGCGCCGTGATCATGCCCGCCACTTTTCCCTCTCTGGTGACCGGCAGGTGGTGCAGGTCCTGGCGCATCATGGTCGTGAGAGCGTCGAAGCAGACCGTGCGCTCGTCCACCGTGAACAGCGGCGAGGACATGATGATCTCCACCGGCGCTTCCGGGGCCATGCCCACGGCTATGGTCTTGCGCAGGTCCTTGTCCGTAACGATGCCCAGGTGCTCGCCGGAAGGGTCGGCCACCAGCAGCGAACCCACACGGTGCGACTCCATGAGCTGCGCGGCTTTCTGGATGGAGGCGCCCATGGGGATGTCCACTGCCGGGCCGTGCATGATCTCCCCCACCCTGGCCCCCAAAAGATGCAGGGCTCCGGGCTCCGGCAGAGTCCCGCTGCGCTCCTTGAGCTCCTCGAATGCCAGGGCGGTGTATTCGTCGGCAAAGGCCTTGGCGTAAAAGCGGGCGACCTGCGGATGCTTCTCCACCACGGACAGAAACGCTGCCTTGGGCACCTTGATGAAGAACGTGTCCTCCACCGTCTCTGCGCTCAGCCGGGCTCTTCCTCCCTGCACCAGAGCCATGCCGCCCACTGCCCCGCCCTCGCCGCGGAAATCCACCAGACTTTCGCGGCCTGTCTCGTCCCTGGCGTAGAGACGTACTCCACCCTTCTGTACAAGGTACAGGGCTTCCACCTCGCTTTCGCCCTGGGCCAGGAAGCGCGTGCCCGACGGCAAAAAGTCGATACGCGCCTGGGACGCCAGACCCTCCAGACTCCGAGTCTCCAGACCGCTGAACGGCAGGGTCCGCCTGAAGAAGGCAAGCACCATCTCCGGCTGGGAGCCGGGATCGCTTCGGTCTCTGTTTCGGATTCCCATGGTTGCGTTCTACCCTGTTGCAGACATTCCTACGAGAGGCACGTGGCGGATTTCTATCATCGAGTTCCCATCCATTTCCGGGGTCCAGGGAGGCAATGTTCCCTGGCAGGGGGTGTGGGGGACAGTGTCCCCCACACATGGCCGCCTGCGACTTTTCAACAGACTTTAATGGTCCACTGCGGCACCTGCGCCGCGCGGAATACGCACGGACTCCACGAGTTCCTGGATTTCCTTGGGCGGCGGAGTCGTCAGCTTGGAGACCACGATGGTCACGATGAAGTTGAAGACCATGCCCACGGCGCCGATGCCTTCCGGGCTGATGCCCAGGAACCATGGCTTTATCCCGAAGAACTTGGTCTGGATGATGTACAGCATGGTGAAGCTGATGCCGCAGATCATGCCGGCGATGGCGCCTTCGCGGTTGGCGCGCTTCCAGAAAACGCCCATCACGAGGACGGGGAAGAAGCTGGATGCGCCGAGTCCGAAGGCGAGCGCCACGACCTGGGCCACGAATCCCGGAGGGTTGATGCCGAAATAACCGGCGATGACCACGGCCACGCCGATCATGATGCGGCCGAGCAAGAGGCGCGATTTCTCGGACGCCTGCCTGTTGATGACCCGGTAGTAGAGATCGTGCGAGATGGACGACGCGATGACCAGAAGCAGCCCGGACGCCGTGGACAACGCCGCCGCCAAACCGCCGGCCGCCACAAGGGCGATGACCCATGCGGGCAGGTTGGCGATCTCCGGGTTGGCCAGGACCATGATGTCGCGGTCCACGTACAGTTCATTGGGCGTGTCCGTGGGCGCGTTGGCCAGCTGGAGCTGCCCCAGGTCGCCCTTGGCGCCGGTGAATTCCGGCTTGCCCTGGAACGCA
>JBMCLC010000438.1:0-2720 GCA_048614715.1 Oceanidesulfovibrio sp. | reverse complement strand
TGGGTGAGCCGCTCCTGGGCGTCTGCCCGCCGGACCAGCTCTCCCAGATCGAGGATGTGGTGGTGCGCGTGCAGACCGAGTGGGTGGAGCGGCAGTAGCCGGTCGGACATCCGGCGGTTTTATTCAACAAGGAGTGTGATGTGGGCAAGATCCTGCAGATCCGCGTGAGCGCCTACACCTACAGACCCGAAGACCTGCAGGAGCGCTACCCGCGCCTCGCCGTCCTGGCGTGGCCGGAGCCTTCCATCGGCGCGCCCGGCCCGGAGCCCAAGATCGGCCTGCTGGAGATGGTGGACGCCCTGTCCGACCAGGCCCGCTTCGGCGGCTGGTCCAAGGAGCTGGTGGCCGACATGGAGCCCGTCCTGGCCACGGCCAAGGACCGCAAGGCCAAGCTGGAGAAAGCACTGGCCGACTGGGACCCGCACGCGGCAGACACCTACTCCTACGAGATCGAGGACGCGCTGGCTGCCCTGGAGAAAATGGCGCCCAAGCCTGAGGATTAGAAGTCGAAATGATCCATTTGACCGAGGCGTTGATCTCGTGTCAGGTAAGAGATCTTTTCCAGTAATTGAACTCTTCCTTGGAGGCGCAATATGGCCGGAAGTTTGAATAAAGTTATGATTATCGGACGCTTGGGGCGTGACCCAGAGCTTCGCTACACCCAGAGCGGCTCCCCTGTCTGCAACCTCACCCTGGCCACGGATGAGTCCTACAAGGACCGCGACGGCAACAAGGTGGACCAGACCGAATGGCACCGCGTGGTGGTCTGGGGCCGCCAGGCCGAGACCGTGGCCAACTATCTGCGCAAGGGCCGCCTGGCCTACGTGGAGGGCAGCCTACAGACACGCAAGTGGCAGGACCAGCAGGGCCAGGACCGCTACACCACCGAGATCAAGGCTTTCAACGTCCAGTTCCTGGACAGCCAGCGCGACGCCGAGAACGGCGATTTTCAGCAGGCTCCGCGCCAGCAGCAGGGCGGCCGTCCGCCGCAACGCCAGCAGGGCGGCCAGCAAGGCCCCCGGGACCAGGGTCCCCCTGACTACCCGGAAGACGACATGGGCCCGGCATTCCCCTCCGAAGCCAGCGGCATGGACGACGTGCCGTTCTAAACGTCTTCACACCATGGCGACGCCATTGTGAGAGCCTGTCCGAAGGGACGGGCTCTTCGTTTTTTGGACCGCTGAGCAGCCCCACACACGAGACGCCTTCAAGCGGCCTTTCGTTCCAGCACGGCCAGCCGCCGGAAACCGACTTTTCCCTCGGACTCCAGGGAGAACCCCGACTCCGCGGCCAGGGCCATGGTTTTACGGAACGCGGCGGCGGAAACATGGAATCCCGGTTCGGCGATCAACAGCCTTCTCCCGGGCTTGAGCGCACCGTATATCTCCCCCAGGAAGCATCCCGGGTCCGGCGTCTCGTGGACCACGTTGATGGCGGCGGCGAAATCCACAGCGCCGGCCAGGTCTTCGATATCCATACGCTCGCATTCTACAAGGCGCATGTCGATGCGATCGGCCAGACCGGCGCGCCCGGCCCGTCTGCTCAAGCTGTCGAGCATGGGCTGCTGCACGTCCAGGGCGACGACCCGGCCGTTAGGGCCGACCATGCGCGCCAGGGGCAGGGTGAAATAGCCCATGGCGCAACCCGGCTCCAGAACGGTCATGCCATTGCGCACGTAAGGGCCGAGAATCGCTTGCGGATTTTCGAAGACCTTGCGGCCGGGGCAGAGCAGCAAACGGCCGATCCAGGGTGGACAGACATGGGGCATGGCAGCTTCCTCTTTAAGTGAATGCTTACAAAGTTATATGGACAAAAAAATTATCGGGCCAGGTGGCCTTCGAGAAACGCCCTGCTCAGGGTGCGGGCCAGTTCCCCGTCATCCTTGTTCATCGGAGCGCCGAACAATCCCAGGTGGCCGTCCGCGATGGCCATGAACACCATGTAGTGGTAGAGCCGGGCCGCGAATGTGGGGTCGCCCGGAGCAAAGGCGCCCTCGTTCATGCGGCGCTGGAAGTACGCGGCCAGGGCGTGCTCCGAATTGTGCTTCCCATATTCCGCGTTGGAGCGTCCAGCGTCCGGGCTCAACGCATCGTACAAATGCAGGCGGATGATGCGCGGGTCCTCGCGGCTGTGGTGCAGCATGTGCAGGGCGACGGCCTCCAGGAGGGCCGCGTCGTCGTTGCTGGCCATGGGGTCGCGCATGTCATCGTGCATGGGGTGCAGGCTGTATAGATGGTCATGGGCCGCGTGGTAGAGGGCCTCCTTGGTTGCGAAATGCTGGTAGATGAGCGTTTCGCTGATGCCGGCGCGGCGGGCGATTTTCTTGGTGCGCGCGCCGTTGAATCCCTTGTCCGCGAACTCGTCGAGAGCCGCTTCCAGGATTTGGACGCGCCGTTCTTCGGCGCTGAGTCGTTGTGTGCGTACCATGCTTTCCCCCCTCAATTTAAGTAAGTGTTTACTTATTTGGAAAGGGCATGTCAAGACCGGTTGCTTCGAATACAATCTGGCCAACATCCCGGACGACTTCGAACGGGAATCGGATGACCTCATCGACTCCAAGGTCATGAACACCTTGTTCAAGATGGGTCGCGAGATGGCCCGGGAAGGCGGATTGTGGCGGCACCATCCGCCGGGATTCACATCCTAGCGAACGCAATCTGCCTCGGCGGGTCGACGTTTGATCAGAATCAACCCGCCGCAAACGGGTAGTCCGTATCCTC
>JBMCLC010000437.1:0-2721 GCA_048614715.1 Oceanidesulfovibrio sp. | reverse complement strand
CACCGCGTGCCGCCGCACGACATCATCCAACCGTGGTCCGAAAATCCGTTCCTCGCTCCCGCATTTCTTGAGCTCCACGAGCGCCGCGTTGCACGCTTCGCCCGGCGCATGGGCCAGCGGTCCCTGCTGCCCGTTGGCGTCGCGTCCCTCGCGCGCCAGATGGATGTACGCCGGCAGCTGCACGGAGTGGAGGCGGGGGGCCAGATCATCGAGTGGATCGTCCTCTGATTCCGGCGTCCAGCTTTCGAGACGGTGCCAGAGTTCGTCGTCCGTCCAGAGCTTCTGCGGAACCTTCTGCACGGAGCCGGTCTTGTAGTCCAGAATCATGTATTCGCCGTCGCGCTCGTCGAGCCGGTCCAGCTGGCCGCGAAGCATGAGCGCGCCGTCCGGTGCGGCAATCTCGCAGAAGAGCGGTAGTTCCAGCGCCACGAGGCGGCCTTCCGGCAGCGAGCGGAGGTAGCGCCTGAGCCGCATGCGGCCAGCCTGCACGGCCAGGTGCTGGCGGTCCCACGACAGTTGTCGGAATAACACATGCATGCGCAGCGCGTCTTCGTACATGGTGGCCAGTGTTTCCGCGGCGTTGTCGTCTCCCGGGCCGATGAGTTGGCCCACGGATGGCGCGAGGTAGTCCCGCAGCACGGAATGCACGAGCGAGCCGAGAGCCGCCGGGTCGCCTTCCTCGGCCACTTCGTCCACTTCGCGCAGACCGGCCACATGCTCGTACATGAACCGGGCCGGGCAGGCCAGGTAGGCGTCGAGCCGCGTGGGCGAGAGGGGCTGTTCCAGAATGGCGCGCATGGCCGTGTCGATCTCCGGCGTGCGCTCGATGGCCAGCGGAGACGATGGGATGGGCGATACGGGAAAGCTCACCGTGGCCAGGGGGCCGGTTCCCGGTTCGGCAATAACGCCGTCCTGCTGTTCGCGCTCCCAGAGCAACTCTTCGGCAAAACGGCTGCGTGTGGGCTTTTTCTCGTCCGCGCCGCCGCTGATCCCGGCCTGGTAGAGCAGTACGGCCCGCCGTGCCCCGCGAATGAGACGGAAGAAGTGGTGCGCCGTGGCCAGGTCCTTGTCCTGGCCGGTGGGAAGCCCCACGAGCCGGCTCAGGGAGTCCGGGAACAACGGGTCCACGGACGGCGGTCCGGGAAGTCTGTCTTCAGTGGCGTCGAGGACGTAGATTGTCTCGAATTGTAGACACCTCGCCTCGAGCACGCCGAGTATCTGGAGACCGGTGAGCGGTTCCGCTTCGAAGGGGGCCCGCTCCGCGGACAGGGTCTGGCGCAGGATGGTGAACAGCAGGTCTCGCGAGAATTCGGCCTGGGACAACCGGCTGTCGCGGAGCTGGGGGATAACCGAGTAGAGGAGCCGGTGCAGGCATTCGGCATCCAGCGGAAAACGCCGCCACAGTGAGCCGCCATGAGTGATGAGCAGGTCGCAGCAGCTTTCCAGCACGTCAGCGAGTTGGGCCAGGGTGGCGATGGACTCCCACGATCGCATGAACCGATCGATCACTCCATGGAGCAGCGCGGCCGAGGATACGTGCGCAGCCGTGGTCCCATGGGTAACATCACGACCCTCGGACCGGGCCAACGCCGCCATGATATCCTCCACCGGCGGCCATTCGTCCGGGCTCGTGTGCTTCTCGCCTCGGCGCACCATGCGCTCTATGGCGTGGAACAGCGGACGGAGCCCGGCGGTGTCGGCGGCGTCGGTTCCGGGATCCGGATCGAGCATTTTGAGGTACGGGTGGCGGAACAGGTCGATGACCTCGCGCCAGTGGTAGCGGCCGGGACCGGGGGCGCCCTCCTGCAGCCGCACGCAGGTTTCCAGCAGGCGGGAAAGGCCGGTGCGCTCCAGGGGGTAGCCCATGCTCACGTTCACGGCAGGGTCCGGCAGGTGGTGCAGAACGGGCATGAGCATGGACGAGTCGGGCAGCACCACGGCAGCGCCTTCGCCGGAGTTGTTGGCGCAAAGCCTGTCGCGCAGGGCCGCGAGCTGTGAGTGGAGATCGAACCCTTCCACGAGCTCGAGCTCCGATCCGGTCGCTTCCTCCGCAGAATCAAACAGAACAACCTCACGGCAGCGCCATTGCCTGATCTGCCTGGCGAGTGGTTCGCTGGACCAGTGCACATCCTCGTGGCGCATGGCCAGGGCCGGGTCCCCATGCAGGACGATCCGTGAGCAGCCAGACTCCCAGAGCGCGCGGAACAGCGTGTTCGAAACGCCCTCAAACCCGGGGAATCCGGCGATGATGAGCCGTTTGCCCTGTAGAAGGAGTAGGGCGTCGTCCAGATTGCTGGACACATGCCGCGCGTCCAGGCCGGGCGTGGTCAGTCCTTCGGCGTCCAGGGCGGCGCGATACGCCTGGTCGATGGAGCCGAGTTGTTCGAGCAGCGCCGCGGCGTAAGGGGCGACATCTTCTTCCGGGTATGGGATGTCGGCTGGCTCCAGCCCGTGCGCGTAGAAATCTTCCATGAGCGCGGCGAGGCGCATGGCCCAGGGGAAGAATTCCTCCGACGTGAGCCGGACCAGGCCATCGAGGGGGCCGTATCCGCGTTCGGCAAGGTCGCGGACCACGGATTCCAGCAGTGCGGCGCGATCCAGCGGTGGAATAGAGACGGTTTCACGACTGCCTTGGCGCGCCAGGCCGTTGCCCAACCTGGCGATGAGCTCGCCGGCAGAGACCGCTTCGGGCAGAAAGCATGGCTTGGGAAGTCGCGAGTC
>JBMCLC010000436.1:0-2727 GCA_048614715.1 Oceanidesulfovibrio sp. | reverse complement strand
CGACGCGATCATCTGCTGGGGCACCAACCCGGGTCCGGCCGTCATCGCCAAGAACCGCATGCAGCTCGGTATCGAAACCCCGCTCTACATGAGCCACGGCGTGGCCTCCAAAAAGTTCATAGAACTCGCCGGCGAGGCTGCCGAGGGGCTCATGCTCCCCGCCGGACGGCTCATCGTGGCCGAGCAGGTTCCCGAGGACCATCCGCAAAAGCCGATCATCATGAACTACAAGCAAACCTTCGAGACCACGTTCGAAAAACCCGTGTCCACTTTCGGCGGCCACGCTTACGACGCTATCGGCCTGCTGACCGTGGCCATGCAGCTTTCCGACAACGAGACCTCGCCCGAGGCTCTGCGCGACGGACTCGAAAAGATCAACGGCTTCATCGGCACCGCCGGCGTCTTCAACCTGAGCCCAGAAGACCACAACGGCCTGGACGTCTCGGCCTATGAGATGATCACCATCGAGAACGGCGACTGGAAGATCATGAACTAGCTTCGACGATGTCGTCACACATCCACACGGCCCTGTTCGATACGTTCGGACAGGGCTTTTTTTCGTGCGGAGCAGGGGCAAATATTCCTGGGCGCAGGGCTCTGGCCCCTGCTCCGGCTGATCCCAAGCCTCATGTCCGCTCTGGACGGCGCGCCTGCATCGAGCGCCCCCGGAACACCCCGCTTTTTTTGTGAAGTTGCATTCAACACTTGACATATACGTGAAAATAGCCGAGCCGCCGTACTATATTCCCACGCAACGGTATGAGTACACGCCGCACGCGAGCGTTCGCATCCACGACCTTAAGGAGCCCTGCATGACCATCCGTCGTCTTCTTCTCGCACTGGCCCTTCTTCTCATCCCGCTTCTTGCACAGGCCGAGGAGCCCATCAAGATCGGCGCGGTCTTTTCCGCCACGGGCCCGGCTTCGTTCCTCGGCGAGCCGGAGAGGAACACCGTGCTCATGCTGGAAAAGCAGATCAACGAGGCCGGCGGTGTGCTCGGGCGCGAGCTAGAGGTCGTGGTCTACGACGACGAGACGGACGTGAACAAATGCGTGCTCGCCGTGGACAAACTGCTGAAAAAGGACCGAGTGGTCGCCGTGCTCGGCCCGTCCGTTTCCGGCAACACACTGGCCGTCATGAACAAGTTCCCCGCAGCCGGTGTGCCGCTCATCTCCTGCGCCGCTGCGGAGAAGATCGTGAATCAGGTCAACCCCTGGGTCTTCAAGACCCCCCAGTCCGACCGCCACGCTGTAACCCGCATCCTCGAGCATGCCGGCGCGCAGGGCCACAAGACCATCGCCATCATCACCGTGTCCGACGGCTTCGGCCAGTCCGGCCGCGCCGTGCTCCAGGAGCTCGTTCCCGAGATGGGCTTCACCCTGGTGGCCGACGAGGTGTACGGCCCCAAGGATACGGACATGACAGCCCAGCTCACCTCCATCAAGGGCAAGCAGCCGGACGCCATCATCTGCTGGGGCACCAACCCGGGTCCGGCCGTCATCGCCAAGAACCGCGTGCAGCTCGGCATCGAAACCCCGCTCTACATGAGCCACGGCGTGGCCTCCAAGAAGTTCATCGAGCTGGCCGGCAGCGCCTCTGAAGGGCTGCTGCTCCCCGCGGGCCGGCTCATTGTGGCGGACCAGATTCCCGACGACCACCCGCAGAAGCCCGTGGTCACCGAATACATCGAGAGCTACGAATCCATGTACGACCAGCCCGTCTCCTCCTTTGGAGGCTACGCCTGGGACGCTCTCATGCTCACGGTCAGGGCCATCGCGCTGGGCGGGTCGGCAGAGCCGCAATCCATCCGCGACAACCTGGAGACGATCGACGGCTTCGTGGGCACCGGCGGCGTCTTCCATTTCTCGCCGCAGGACCACAATGGCCTCGACGCCACGGCCTTCGAGATGGTCGTTATCGAGAACGGCGAGTGGAAGATCGTGGAATAACGCCGCGCGAGCCATTTCGACGCAAGGGCGTGATCCCGGTAGCCGGCCTTGGGCCGGCCCTGTTCTAAACCGGCGTTCGCGCCCTTCTTCTTGACAAGGAGCCGTCACCGCCACAAATATGGCGGCCTCGCCAACACACCCGAACAACCAAGCCCATGTTCTCCAGCTACCTCCAATACCTTATCTCCGGCCTCACCGTGGGAGCCACGTACGGCCTTACCGGGCTTGGCTTCACCATTATTTTCAACACCACCGGCATCATCAACTTTGCCCAGGGCGAATTTGTTATGCTGGGCGGCATGCTCGCCGTGTTCCTGGCCGGCGCCGGGGCACCGCTGCCGCTGGCCCTGCTGGGCGCCATCATCGGCACCACCATCGTGGGCGCGCTCATGGAGCGGCTCACCATCCGGCCGGTCAAGAACGCTTCGGTCATCCAGCTGATCATCATCACCATCGGCATCTCCATCGTGATCCGCGGCATCATCATGATCACCCTGGGCAAGGACACCTTCGCCCTGCCGCATTTTTCCGGCGAGACGCCCATATCCCTGAGCGGCGCGACCCTCATGCCGCAATCGATCTGGATTCTCGCCATCACGGGGATCGTCCTCGCGGCGTTGCGCTTCTTTTTCACCCGCACCCTGTTCGGCAAAGCCATGCTCGCCTGCTCGTACGATCGCAAAGCCGCCTACCTGGTGGGCGTCAGCGTGGAGCGCATGGTGCTCTTTTCGTTCATGCTTTCCGCCTTCGTGGGCGCCGTGGGCGGCACCATCCTCGC
>JBMCLC010000435.1:0-2728 GCA_048614715.1 Oceanidesulfovibrio sp. | reverse complement strand
CCCGAGAACCTGCCCAAGTTCGTGCTGCCCTCGCCGGCGCAACGCATTGCCGCGCGCGTTCGCGAGCTGACCGCCGCCGGCAAGGGGTTCTACCTGTACGGGGAGAACATGGGCGGCGGATTCTTCCGCGCTGTCTCGGCACATCTGAAGGCCGGCCTGCCTGCGGCTGCCCATCCGGATTCTGCATGGGCCTTGTCCGACGATCCCTCGCGGCTCGAGTCCATGGGGCTCACGATAACGGACAGGCCCGGACCGGAGTTCGCGCCCATACACACAGCCGACTACGATCCCGGCTACTGGCGCGGCCTGCTCTCCATGTGCGGGCTTGAGCCGCCCGACCTGATCCTCGCCGCCGCGCAGGACCACGGCTACCATCCTAAGGGCAGCAACCGCCTGGGCCGTTTCGCCTTGTGGCGCACCCTGCTCTCGCGGAACGAGGGGCGCCCGGAAACCCTGTTCTTCGAACAGGCGCCGGACCCGATGACCCGACTGGCCACGCTCCAGCGCGCCACCGGCGGCGGAGCCGTGGCGGACACGGGCGCGGCCGCGGTGCTCGGTGCGCTGTTCGATCCGTCCATCGCCGAGCTTTCCCGGCAGCAGGGCGTTATGGTGGTGAACGCCGGCAACAGCCACTTCCTGGCCTTTCTCGTGTTTCAGGACCGCATCCACGGCGTGTACGAACACCACACCGGCATGCAGTCCCCGGAAGCGCTGGCCTCCGATCTTGAAGCCTTCCGCAAGGGGGAGCTGGAGAACCAGGCCGTGCTCGACAGCGGCGGCCACGGCGCGCATACGCTGGAGCTGCCCTCCGCGGCCGGAGGGTTTGCCCACGCATGCGTGCTGGGTCCGCGCCGGCGGCTGGCCGACGAAGCGCTGCGGCACGCGGCAGGGAAGTACGCGAGCGTGCAGCATCCCGCGCCGGGGGGAGACATGATGATCGCCGGCTGTTTCGGCCTGATTCGCGGCTACTATCTGACCCGAGGATACGCGGTCTAGCTGCCGCAGGGGTTCTTCCAGGAGGGAGACAGGGTGTAGGTCGGCACGAGGTTGTAGTGCTGGAGCAGGCGCAGCGCCTTGTCCGAGAGAATGACGCCTTTGCGCTTCCTGCCTTTGCCTATTTCCGCCTTTACGTGGATGAGATAGCCGTTGCCCGAGAGGGAACTCACGTCCTTGGCGTCGTACCCTTCCAGGATATCGTAGGGCATGAGGCCGCCGAAGGAATGAATCTTGGAATAGTGGTAGACGTCGGACAACAGGAAGCACTGCGATTTGTCTAGCACGGGCGCGGGCTGGAGTTCGTTTGCCGGCTCTTCGCAGGAAGCCTCTTTTGCTGTGGCCTTGGCGTCTTCCTCGTACATGGGCAGCAGCTCTTCCAGCAGCTCGTGGCCTCGCTCGGAGAGCTTGAGCATGACGCGCTCCGAACCGCAGGCCAGCGAAATGACGATGCGCTCCACGCATTCCTCTTCCACCAGTTCCTCGACCTTGTCGGGGTTATGGAAGACGGCCAGCTTGGCAGGCAGCATGCCACGATAGCGCTTGATGCCGGAAAAGGCGCTGATGTCCTTGAGGATCTTGAAATGGTTGTTGTCGAACTGCATTGAAGTCCGTGATGCTGCCTTAGAGATCGTCACCGGACACGCGCGCGGCGGCGAGGCTGGCTTCCGCCACCAGCTGGCCGTCCACGCGGGCGTCGCACGACATCTTGTAGAAGTTGCGGCGGTGGCGGATGTCCCAGCAGTTCAGGATGAGCTGGTCACCGGGAACGACGGGCCGGCGGAAGCGGGCCTTGTCGATGCCGGTGAAGATGAACAGGGTATTGTCGCTCTTGTCCTGAAGGCTCAGGCTGATGAGCAGTGCGCCGGCCTGGGCCAGGGCTTCGAGCACGAGCACGCCCGGCATGACGGGCTTGCCTGGGAAATGGCCCTGGAAGAAAGGCTCGTTCATGGTCACATTCTTCAGAGCCGTCAGCCTGGTTCCCGTCTCGTATTCGAAAACGCGATCGATGAGCAGGAAAGGGTAGCGATGGGGCAGCATATCCATGATGTGCTGGATGTCTACAGGGCCCATGGCTGAAACATCGGCAGTCGTGTCAGTCATTGTCGCTCCGTCATTATGGAATCGTCTCGCAACGGCGCACTGGCGGGCTGCGCCGAACGGCATTGGATTACCCTGATTCGCTCGGGCCGTAAAGCATGAAGACCCGTTCGGGCCGAGTTCCCACGCGAGGTGACGCGGAATAACTCGGTCCGAACGGGTCTTGACGGCTCAAGCCGGTGGACCGTGCGGGGAATTCCCCCGGTCCGCCTAGAATGCGGCGTTGAAGCGCTTCATGATTTCGGGGGTGACGTCGATGCGTTTGGAGGCCCAGACAACGCCGCCGCTGACGTCCGTGAGGATGAGGTCGAACTTGTTCTCTTCGCCGTACTCGTGGATGATCTTTACGAGCTTATCCTTGAGCGGGCCGATGATGCGCTTTTCTTCCTCGGCAAGCTTCTGCTGGAACTGCTGCATCTTGCTGGAGTGCTCGTAGACCTTGCGCTGATAAGCGGTGAGCTTTTCCTTCTTGGCTTCCTGGGAAAGAACGGCGGCCTGCTTCTTGAGCTCTTCCATTTCGCTTTCCAGGGACGTTTCATTCTCGGCGATCTTGTCGCGCTCGGGTTTGAGCACGCGGCGGAGTTCGGCCTCGGCCTTTTTGCCCGGATCGGACTCCATCATGACCCTGCCGAGG
>JBMCLC010000434.1:0-2728 GCA_048614715.1 Oceanidesulfovibrio sp. | reverse complement strand
GGCTGGAACCCGGATCTCGAGGGCAAGAAGCAGACCATCGAGGACCTCATGTTCCGCAACTACATCGAGGAAATCTACCTGAAAAGCGACACGACCATGGCGTGCATCAGCGGCGCGCCTTCCGAGATCGAGCAGGACTGGTTCCTCACCAACGACATGATCGCCAACGGCCGCAAGGCCATCAACGGTCTGGCCGAAACCCGCCGGTCATTCGCCCACGCCATCTTCGCACCCGGGTACGAGGACTGGATGGACCAAGTGGACTACGCCATCGAAACCCTGAAGCCAGACTCCTTCAAGGGCTACACGATTGGCGACAACACGCACAAGGACCTCTCCGAACACCCCTGGCGCATGGACGACGAACAACTCGTCTACCCCGCCTACGAAAAGTTCAAGAAGGCAGGACTGAAGAACGTCTGCGTGCACAAGGGATTGTTCCCGCCCTCGGATGAGGAGCGCTACCCGCACCTGACGCCATACTGCACCGTGCAGGACGTGCCCAAGGCGGCCAAGGACTGGCCCGAGCTCGACTTCATCATCTACCACGCCGGCTACCGCTTCGTGGGCGGCAGCGGGTCCGAGGGGGCCTGGAACCAGTTCCTGGAGACGGGACGCATCGAGTGGGTCACGGACCTCGCCGAAATTCCGGAAAAGCACGGTGTCTCCAACGTGTACGCCGATCTCGGCCAGACCTTCGCCATGACTGTCATCGCCGAGCCGCGCCTCGCCGCGGTCATCCTCGGCCAGCTCGTGAAAGGCCTGGGCGCGGACCACGTCTGCTGGGGCTCCGACGCGCTGTGGACCGGCGCTCCCCAATGGCAGATCGAAGGACTGCGCCGCCTGGAAATACCCGAGGATCTGCGCGCCAAGCACGGCCTCCCGGCCCTTGGCGGGCCCGACTCCGAGATCAAACGCGCCATACTGGGCGGGAACAACGCCCGGTTGTACGGTGTGGATGTGGAGCAGGCCGCCATCGCCACGCGCCACGACACCATCGCCCGGATGAAAAGCGCAAAGCGCGGCCTGGCGTAAATTATTGACGCTCAGCTTTCCATGAAGGATTGCTCATATGACGGGATTGGATGACTCCAGCATCCGAAGGTCGAGCTCGTAGCTTTCGAGCCTGTCGCCACATCAGGCGTTTCCGGCCAGGATGCTCGGGCTCGTTTCTCGTGGCAGCGGCTCTCTGGTATCCCATGCCTCACACAGAGGGTGCGCGGGCTCCTACAGAACCCTCTTCACTCCCGGAATACGCGTGATCAGACCGGCCGTCACGAATGCGGCCGGCACGGCCGCCGTCGCCACCACCAGAAACTTAGCCACCGGGTCCAACTGCCATGGGATGACCAGGTACTGGAGCGCGTACACCAGGGGCATGTGCACGATGTAGGCGGCGTAGGCGTTGCGGGAAAGAAATCGCAGCAGCCCGCCGGTTCGGTTGCATTTATACCGGAACAGTACCACGAGGCCGACGCACAGCCCCACGCACATGAATGCCTCGCGCAAGGCCGATATTCCGCCGGCCAGCGTCACCCCAGAGCCGAGAAAGGCGTCGGCCATGAACACCGGCGCCAGCGCCAGCGTGGGAACGATGCCCAACGCCGTCCAGGCCACGCCGGTTCGCGGACCCAGCCTGGCGAAAAGCTGGCTGTGGAAAGCGTAGACGCCCACGGCGAACATGATGGCGTACTGCGGCAGGTGCGCGGGCTCAAAGGAGATGGGCCATGGAAACTCGACCCAGGTGTTCTGCGGATACCATACCCGGACCACGAAGGTGACGACGAAGAGCACGGCCGTGAGAAGGGCCAGGCCCAGTTGCAGCCGTGACCCGTTCGTGTCCTGCGTTTTCGTGTCGCCCTGCCGGGCTTTGCTTGCTCCAGCAATGAGCGCGTAGGCGATGCTAAAGACGAAGAGCATGACTACGAACCATAAATGGCCGAAGCCGAATTGCTCCGAGAAGTACCGCGGCAGAATCTCGAACAGCCCTGGCGGCGTGCCGTGGTCCTGTACGTAAAAATGCAGCCAGTAGCCCGTGAGCGGCATGACCGTGCACCCATACACCAACGCAGGCAGGGCCAGGCGTTGAAAACGGTCCAGGATGAAGCGCCTCATGCCTTTCTTGTGCAGGGTCGGCGGATGGAAATACCCGGAGACAAGGAAGAACGCGCCCATGAAGAAGGAGGCGTTGACGCCGCAAAGGATGTTGAGCGGCATGCTCGTGGCCGTGTCCTGGATCGGACTGTTGCCTATGGTCCAGGCCCCGGCGCAGTGGTGCACGATAACCAGCACCGAGAGGAACACGCGCAGGTTGTCGATGTAATGGAGCCGTTCGGGGGCGCCGTTCATACGAATCTCCATATGGAACGACATGTGATGAACAGATGACGATGAACGACATGCTGCCGCCAAAACACCGCATGCGGAGAATCCATTTGCTAACCTGAAAAAATGCAGGTTGGCAACACCTTGCATTCAGGCGATTTGAATGGTTGCAATTGGTTCATATCGTTATCTTTGCCAACTTTCTACGAGGATTTCATGAAAAAGAGAGATGTTGCGTAATCCGTCTACTGACGGATTCGCGCCGCGGCAGACGGAGACATCCTGTTGGCCTTTTGCGGGCATTGCCCCCCATTTCAGCAACAGCAAACAACAGGAGTCATCCTAATGACGCAAACCTGCTTTCTGGCGAAAGAGTACGGTGTCGACATCATCGCCAGAGACC
>JBMCLC010000433.1:0-2730 GCA_048614715.1 Oceanidesulfovibrio sp. | reverse complement strand
CAGGGCGCTCATCACCTGCAAAACCTCGCCGATCATCTCCGGGTCCAGGGCGCTTGTGGCTTCATCGAACAGCATGACCTTGGGTTTCAGGGCCAGGGCGCGGGCAATGGCCACCCGCTGCTGCTGGCCGCCGGAAAGCTGGGCCGGATAGCTCCCCGCCTTGTCGCCGATGCCCACCTTGTCCAGCAGGCGCATGGCTGTTTCGGTAGCGTGCTCCCTGCTTTTCCTCCGCACCAGGCGCTGGGCCAGGTTCACGTTCTCCAGCACGGTCATGTGCGGAAAGAGGTTGAACTGCTGGAAGACCATGCCCACTTCCTGGCGTATCTCGTCGCGGTGCTTCTTGCTGGCGTCCAGGGGCGTGCCGTCTATGATGACGCGGCCGCGGTCCATTGCCTCCAGGCCGTTGAGGCACCGCAGAAAGGTGGACTTGCCCGACCCTGAAGGGCCGATGACCACTTTGACCTCGCCGCGGTGCACGTAGAGGGACACGCCGTCCAGGGCTTTCACGCCGTTGTCGAATGTCTTGCTGATCCCTTCGGCTATGACGATGGGATCTTCGCCGGCAAAGGTATCCGGCGTTTCGCATTCGGCCGGTTCCGTCCCATGCGTGGTGGTGGCGTTGTCGTGCATGGCCTACTCGACTCCTTGTTCCATATAAAGGGCTTGTCCCTTGCCCATGCGCTTTTCCAGCAGGGCTACGAGACGCGACAGGGTGATGGTCACCACCAGGTAGATCGCGGCGACCGTGAACCAGATCTCGAAGGTCAAAAACGTCTCCGCGATTACGATCTGGGCCTGCTGGGTGAGCTCCAGCACCGCGATGGTGGAGACCAGGGCCGAGTCCTTGACCAGCGCGACGGCCTGGCTCGCGAGCGGCGGCAGGATGCGGCGGATGGCCTGCGGCAGCACCACATGGCGGTACGTGTGCCAGGTGGAAAGGCCCAGGCTGTGCGCGGCCTGCCACTGCCCCTTGTCGATGGAGGCGATGCCCGAACGAAAGACCTCGGATGCGTACGCGCCCTCGAACAGGGAGAGCGCCAGCACCGCGGCGGCGAAGCGGTCGATGTCCAACACCTGACCCAGCACGAAGTAGATGAAAAAAATCTGGATGAGCAGCGGGGTGTTGCGGATGGATTCCAGATAGCACCGGGCCAGGGCCTTGCCCACGATGGAATCGGACAGCCGCAGCACGGCCGTGGTCAGGCCGAACAGGAGCGAAAGCACGAGGCTGACGGCCGTGATCTGCAAAGTGACCCAAAGCCCCTGGAGCAGAATTCCCGGAGCGAACACGCCGTCCTCAAAGGTGTAGATATACTTCCAGACCCGATACCACTGCCAGTTGTAGTTCAGGGATTCGGCCCCCAAGTCCACCACAAACAAAAGCAGGCAGAACAGGACAGCCGCCGTCGCTGCTTCCTTGAATGTGAGTCCAGTGCGCTGGCGGAGGGATGCGTGCAAAGTGGAAAGTGGACTGGTCATGGTCTTTATTTCCCGAAAACTGACGGAAACATGATGAAGATCTACTCTATAGGGTTTTTGGACATTTGTTCAAGGCTTCTCTTGATAAGAAGAAAACCACGGGAACACGTTCATGAGCCGGTTTCGGCTTTTTGACTTGGAAAACGCAGATAAAAGCGATACTTTTTGTGCGGGTTTTCTGTGCAGTTTTCCTCCGCCTGCCCGAAACTTCCGTGTCGCATGCGCAGGTCGGTCTAATTCGCATACACGCCACACAAAAAAATGGAGAGGACATGAACAAGATTCTCATCATCGGCTGCAAAAAGGCCATGGACGACGTCTGCATCGGCTGCTCGCGCTGCATGGTCAGCTTCAACCGGCGTCAGGGGTTCTTCGAACTCTACGAGGACGAGGAGGCCGAGATCATGGGGTTGCTCAACTGCGGCGACTGTCCCGGAGCGACCATCGTGACCCGCCTGGCGCAGGTCAAGCTGTGGAACGCGCCGATGCAGGAGAAGCCCACGGCCATCCACATCGGTCCCTGCATCACGGACCACTGTCCGCACCGCAACGAGCTCATCGGCAAGATCAAGGCAAAGGCGGGAATACCGGTCATCGAGGGAACGCATCCCTATGTGCCGGCGGACATATTCGCCTGAGGAATCGAAAGAAGCCCTCGCCGGGCGCGGGCTTCTTTTCCTTCCCGTCGGCCACGAGTCGCCCCTTCTGCTTGTCGATGACGCACGCCATTAAAGGCTCCTCAACGACGTGGTTGGAATGGCCGTTCCAGATGACAAAGCTGGTGCGGGGTCCTTCCCACTCGCCCACGAGACTCGGGACATCTTCACTGGCCAGGTCCGGAACGGCGATGACCATTGCAGGAGAGTGTGTAAGAAGCGTTGCAGCATGCTTTCTCCAGTCGGTACGGCTGGGTCTCGGCGTTCGGGGGAAGTGCCGATTCGGGGTCTCCTTCGTCCGGATACAAAGCCTTCAGTCTGGCTCCGCAGTGCGCTCCTGGGAGAAGTGCAACGTCCTACCCGAAAAATCGCGCATCTCGTGCGCATTGTATCGTGAAACGGGCAGAGAGGCCGGATTTTCCTGAATCCATACCGATGTGAGGATGGTGACAGCCCACGATGTCGTGGTTACTGTTCAAGTATCCCCGAACCGCTTTCAGGAGGCGGCCATGGATGTGCGCGAACTCGTACGCGAGGCGATGCCCAATTTCCCAATGGCGCGTTGCGGCCGGCTGGTGACCGACACCACCGAGTT
>JBMCLC010000432.1:0-2739 GCA_048614715.1 Oceanidesulfovibrio sp. | reverse complement strand
GCCCATGTCCACGAACACCCCCCCCGACTCCCCTGCCGGCATTGGCGCGGCCCTCGGCGCGTTCTTCCTCTGGGGCGTTCTGCCCATCTACTGGAAAGCTCTCATGGCCGTGGATTCCAACGAGATACTCTGCCACCGCATCATCTGGTCGGCGCTGTTCACCGCCCTGGTGCTGCTCGCGGCCGGCCGTTTCGGCGAGGTCCGCGCAGCCCTGGCTTCCAAACGGTCCGTCGGCCTGCTGCTGGTGAGCAGCGTGCTCGTCTCGGTCAACTGGGGCGTGTACATCTGGGCGGTAAACCACGACCACGTGGTGGATGCGTCCATGGGCTACTACATCACGCCGCTGATCAACGTGCTGCTCGGCCTCGTGTTCCTCAAAGACCGGTTGCGGCGGCTGCAATGGGTCGCGGTGGCCTTCGCCCTGGCCGGGGTCGCCGTGATGGTGGTGGATTTCGGCAAGCTGCCCTGGGTGGCGCTGACCCTCGCCCTTTCCTTCGGCTTATACGGTCTGGTGCGCAAGGTGGTGGCGGTGCAGCCCGTGCCCGGGCTGTTTCTGGAGACCCTGCTCCTTTCGGTGCCGGCCGGCGCGTACGTCCTCTGGCAAGATGCCCACGGCGCGGGCGGCCTCGTAACGGGCGACGCGGTGCGCATCGCCCTGCTCGTCGGCGCCGGGGTAGTCACCTCCATCCCCCTGCTGCTCTTCACCTTCGGGGCCAGGCGGCTCACCCTGCCCACCATCGGCATCGCGCAATATCTCGCGCCCACGTGTATGTTCCTGCTGGGGGTCTTCCTCTACCACGAACCCTTCGGCGCCACGAAACTCGTCACCTTCGCCTGCATCTGGAGCGGCGTGGCCGTGTACGTGGTGGATGCGCTCATCCAGAAGCGCACGCTACGGCGGTTGCGGGCAGGGCAGCAACAAGCATGATGGCCGAGGGGGGGACGACGTCCGCCCTGCCGTGCCGCCGGAACCATTTTCCTCGAGGTGTCTTCTACTTAGCCGCGCTCATCCGCAGCACTTGCTGGTAGGCCTCGTCGCAGATGGACAGACACTGCTCGGAGCTGAACATCTCGGGCGTGTCTTCGCAGTACTGCTGACAGCTCTTGTGGTCCTCGGCCAAGAGCTGCTGCGACACGGGCTGCCATTTTTCCACGCATTGGGCGTAGTTCGGGATGAACTTCTGGAGGTTGGGGCTGTAGAGCTTGGTATGCCAGCAGAAGGAGCCGCGCACGTTGGCGATGATTTCCCGCCGCATGGCCTCGTCGTAGAGATAGAGGTCGTTGTGGTGGTTGGTGAAGCCGTAGAGGGAACCGGTCTGCAGCAGGAAGATGCGCTGCTGCTTTTCGTAGCTGGGAAAGCGGTGAAAGCGGTAGCGTCCCTCGGGATAGGCGTTCTTCAGCGAGGTGAACTCGCGCATGGTGTTGATGCGCCGTTTCACCCCGAAGAGCTTGTCCTTGTAGAAGAACATGGGGTAGTAGCCCCAGGCGTTGGCCATGATCACACCCGTGTCCACCGTAAAAATGGGGGCGCCGTGCATGAAATCCAGACCCAGGGTGATGTTTGCGATGGTCGTGGTGAAGTCGGCCTTGCTGTCGTGCTTCGCCTTCCGCAGGATCTTGAGCACGTCCTTGTAGCTCATGCCGAACTCCACCCCGGGGAGCATCTTGGCCGAGGCGGAAGAGACCGAGACCGCAAAGAACGCTGCTGCGAGGAGCAGCACGAAAAAAGCCGCCAGGGCTTGGCGCTGGAAACGGTGCGCGGCAATGGTGCGCGCGTGCGACTGGTGCAGCGGATGAGTCGGATGAGTCATGGATCCTGTCTTCATGGGCTTGGGCGCGTAGCGCCTTGTGGGTGCGAATACCGGGGCCGAATGCTCGCGCCGCGCAGAGGCTCGACAGAACGTGAGGGGAGCGGGAAACGATAAGGACCCACCGCGCGCCCTTCATATGTAACACCAGCCCCGTACCCTGTCCAGATTCGGGGTGCATGGTCCATCCACATTGACGCAGCGTTGGTTATGACGCATATAATGAATGGTGCGGCTATTACATACTCGGCCGGAATGATACCGGCATGGAAAACCCCGGAGGGTTAACGATATGCTGTCCATCAAAGACCTGCACGTCAACATCGGCGAGCGGGAAGTGCTCAAGGGGATCAACCTCACAATCGAGGAAGGATCCACCTTTATCCTGTTCGGGCCCAACGGCTCCGGCAAGACCACCCTGCTCATGACGCTCATGGGCTTCGGCAACTACGAGATCACCAAGGGCACCATCACCTTCAAGGGCGTGGACATCACCAACGCGCCCATCTACGAGCGCGCGCGCCTGGGCATCGGCATGTCGTTCCAGCGTCCGCCCACCATACACGGTCTCAAGACCCGCCACCTGATAGGCCTCTGCGGCCAGGGCCGGGAGGTGGATGTGGAAGGCCTGGCCAAGCAGGTCAACTTCGACCAGTTCCTGGACCGCGACATCAACGCCGGCTTCTCCGGCGGCGAGATCAAACGCTCCGAGCTCCTGCAGCTCATGGCCCAGGACCCGTCCCTCGTGCTCTTCGACGAGCCCGAGTCCGGCGTGGACCTGGAGAACATGCACCTCATCGGCAAAACCGTGCGCCAATTGCTGGAAAACGACATCCAGCCCGTGCCGGACAAGTCCATGAAGGAGCTGAAAAACAAGCGAACCACCTCGGGCCTGATCATCACGCATACGGGCTACATCCTCGACTACATC
>JBMCLC010000431.1:0-2739 GCA_048614715.1 Oceanidesulfovibrio sp. | reverse complement strand
CTAGATTTTATCTAGATTATGCCGGATTTGCGGAAGCAAGGCAATAACCACATTACTTAATCGCACAGCCCCATGCAGATGTACTTGAGCTCTACGTAGTCGTCCATGCCGTGGCGGGAGCCTTCTCGGCCGAGGCCGCTTTCCTTCATGCCGCCGAAGGGCGCCTCGCAGCTGAAGAGCAGCCCCTCGTTGACGCCCGCCAGACCGTATTCGAGGGCCTCGGAGACGCGGAACGCCCGGGCCTATGCTGCAGGTATAGAGGTACGCCGCCAGTCCGTAGTTCGTGTCGTTAGAATGCCCGATGCGTCGAGCTGCGCGAGCTTCATCGCCGTGGTCAGGAGTTTGCGCATGGCCTTGCTTTCGGCCACGCTGCCGGCCTGATCCAGCTCCAGCATCATGAAGCCCGTCAGCTCGTCCTTTGCCTTCTCCTTGGCCCGCGTCATGCTCTCCAGATTGTCCTACGCCCGCTGGCCTGCCGCGAAACCCGACGACCAGGCCCACTGCAGGTTGTAGCCGCCGAGCCTGCCTGTCACGTCCAGCAACTCGCCCACGCAGTACAGCCCAGGAATATTCTTCGATTCCATTGTCTTGGAGGAGAACTGGTCCGTGTCCACGCCGCCGAGCGTCACCTCAGACTTGGCGTACCCCGCCGTTCCGCTCGGGGCGAATTGAAAACCATGGAGCACAGATTCCAGCGCCGCCAACCGCTTCCTGGAGAGGTTGGCCACTTGCCCTTCCCATCCGTTCCGCGTGCAGAGCCACCCGGCGAGGCGCTTGGGAAGCAGCGTCCCCAAGGCGTTCTTCAACTCCATGCGCGGCGATTTTCCCAGCGCCACGGCCAGGTCCACGTCCGGCAGCAGGTCGATGGATAGCGTCCGGCCTTCCCGCCACGCCAAGGAGGCGTCCAGCACCGCCGGCCCGGACACGCCGCGATGGGTGAACAGCATCGCTCCCTCGGCGGCGTGGGGCGGCGCGATGCGCACCGGCAGCGAAGCACCCGTCATTTCCCGGCACAGCGGCGCCAGCCCCGGTCCGGCCAAAAGCGGCACCAGACCCGGTCGCGTCATGACGCAGGATAGCCCGAAACGCTCCGCCACGGTGTAGCCGAACCGCGTGGCTCCGGCCTGCGGCCACGACGGCCCCCCCAGGGCCAGCACCAGCGACGCCCCGTGGAACGCGCCCCGGTCCGTATCCACACGAAAGACGCCGCCGTCCATGGCTGCAGCGCGGATTGATGTGTCCAGGGCGAACTCCGCCCCCATGTCGAGAGCGTCGTGGTGCAGCGCTTCGGCCACGGCCTTTGCCGTGTCGCTGAAGAGCATGCCCCTGCCCATGTCGCGCACGGACAGTCCATGACGGCGCATGAAGTCCACGAAATCCTGCGGCGTGTACCGGGACAGCGCGGATTTGACGAAGTGCGGATTGGCGCAGAAATAATCCCGGGCCGAGGCGCCGACGTTCGTGAAGTTGCACTTGCCGCCGCCGGCAATGCGAATCTTGTTGCCCGGAGCCTCGCCGTGGTCCAGCACCATGGCGCGCCTTCCACGCGCCGCGCACTCCCTGGCGCACATCAGCCCGGAGGCTCCCGCCCCGAGGATCAGAACGTCGTACGTGTTATACTTACTGGCATTTTTCACAAATCCGCGTGCTCCCATCGTGAGGCTAGCATGGGCCCGATTTACGCGCCAGCGCGGACAGTCACGATGCTCATAGCGCTCTTCTCTCAGACCCGGAGTCAGTCACTTTCGCGACAAAGCGAATCGATTTTTACATAGGTTTTCGACAAAGATACCAATTGTCTATCTCACTGCGTGCTGAATCCGCCCAACAAGTGAAGGGCCCAGGGAGTATCCTCCCCGAGCCCCTGTGTCATCCAGTATGCCGGAGCGCGCCGGCTCCGGATTGTGTGCGCGAATATCGGCCGGTTGCTTGCTGGCGTCTCTGTGGTTCCCGGCTATCCGATGGTTTTTCCGGCCAGACTCAGCTCGTGCAATGGCAGCAGCCGCACGCCCTCATCGCGCAGGGCCTTGAGCTTCTGGGCCTCGTCGTAGGCCGCAAAGGCGTCGCAATGCACGCCGGGACAAATAGCCGGACCGTTCTCCGGGAAGTTGTCGCCGCTGCAGCACATGCCGGTGATGACCACCGGTCCCTCGCCGGTTTCCACCGTCACGGCCTGGGTTCCCGGAGTGTGGCCCGGCGTGGCCGTCACGCGGACGCCCGGGAAGAGTTCGGCGTCGCCATCCACCGGGCGCACGTCCAGCTCCTCCACAAAGGCGGAATCGTAGCGGTAATCCAGCGGGTGGGGATTGAGACAGGCCTCCAGCTCGGCGCGCTGCACGTAGATGGGGACGCCTTCGAACATGGGGTTGTTGCCGCAGTGGTCGTCGTGCAGGTGGGTGTTGATGACCGCGTCGATGTCGTCCACCGTGAGGCCCTGCTGCGCGAGCGCCTCGTCCATGAACAGGGCTTCGAGCCCGGTGTCCTCGACGAACTCCGGGGGATTGACGAAATCCTCGAGCCCGGTGTCGACGAGTATCGTGCGGCCCTCGCCGCCCTTTTCCCGCAGTAAAAAGGACCACATGGGCAGCCAGATACGTTTTCCGTAGCCTTGCTGATAGGTCATGATTCCCTGGTCGACATTGCGCACGCCCACAAGCATAGGCGTGATCGTATATGGCATGCTTGCTCCTTGCATTTGATGTCCCTGATGCATCCATAGACGCCGACGCGGCGCACCGG
>JBMCLC010000430.1:0-2741 GCA_048614715.1 Oceanidesulfovibrio sp. | reverse complement strand
GGCGCGGTGCGCACCTACGTGAACATCGCAATCGTGTTCACGCTCACAGGCATCTGGCACGGCGCGAGCTGGAACTTTCTGTTCTGGGGCGCGTTCCACGGCCTGTTCCTCATCTTCGAGCGCCTTGGGCTCAAGAAACTCCTGGAGCGCTTGCCCGCCGTGGTTTCGCATGTTTACTGCATCCTCGTCTTCGTCATCGGCTGGGTCTTCTTCCGTATCGAAGACATCGGCGACGCCGGCCGCTACGTGGGCTCCATGTTCGGGGTGAACAACGCTGATCCGCTGTTCGACACCACCATGTTCATCCACGCCGAGCTCGTGATCACGCTGGCCATTGCTTTTCTCTTCAGCCTGCCCGTGGCGCCGTGGCTGGAGTCCCAGGCCGAGAAGCTCCGCTCCGGACCGGGCCGCACCGCCGTGGCCGCGTGCCAGGGCGCAATCATGGTGGTCATGCTGCTCATCGCCGTGTTCTACACCGCGAGCTCCACCTACAACCCCTTCATCTACTTCCGGTTCTGACGCCATGCCCGTGAAGCCGAAAGCATACGACGCGGCCCGCGCCGAGGCCAGACGCTACCCCGGGGAGAAGCTCGTCGTCGTGCTCTTCTTCGCGTTCATGCTCGCGCCACTCACGGCCAACCTGTTCGGGATCGAGTTCTTCACGGACAACTTCGAAAAGCGCCTCAAGGCCAAGTTCCCGCCCTTCAACCTGGAAGACAAGAACATTTACCGCTTCCCCAGGCGGTTCAACGAGTACTTCAACGACCATTTCGGCCTGCGCGACGTGATGATCCGCGGCTACGTGCTGCTCAAGGACAACATCATGCAGGCCAGCCGGATCAACAAGGTCGTGCTGGGCGAAGGGGACTGGCTCTACTACACCTACGAGTACGCCGACGCGGACCCCATGGCCACGTACATGGGCACCAACATCATGGACCACGACGAGCTGGTGCGCTACGTGAGCGTGCTCAACTCCTGGAACGAGTGGCTGGAGCACCGCTCCATCCCCATGCTCGTGATGATACCGCCCAACAAGGCCTCCATCTATCCGGAGCATCTGCCCCATCACATCAAGCCGGTGCGGGACTTCACCAGGACGGACCAGATCATCGCGATGCTCGAAACGCACGCCCACTTCCCAGTGGCGGACTCGCGGGAGACGCTGCTCGCGCACAAGGACGAGCCGCTCTTCTACTACACGGACACCCACTGGACGCAGCTCGGCGCATTCTACGCCTACCAGCACCTCATGGAACGCATTGCGGACAAGCTGCCCGAATGGGACATCCGGATTCCCAAGCTGGACGACTTCGAGTGGGAGTACGTGCGCCGGCCTTCCGGAGACTTGGCCCGCATGCTCGTGAACCTCGACCCCACCATCGACCACGAGATGGTCTACACGCCCAAGCCCTTGGCCATCCGCCAGGGGCCCAAGCCGCGCCTCCTCTTCTACGGCGATTCATTCTCCTGGGCCCTGCTGCCGTTCCTCGAGATGCAGTTTGAAGTCACCCGCCTGCCCATCGAGGAAGTGATCGACCCGGCTGTCATCGCGGCGTTCGAACCGGACCTGTTCATGTTCGAGGTTGTCGAGCGCAACGCCCACAAGCTCTCCGAAATGGGCGCCAAGGTCAGAGCCGTCACCATCGGTCCCCAGAAATAACCCTTCCGGCCCTGCCTGCATGGTATTGTCCGGCCCCCCCTTCTTGCAACGGTGCATGTATGAATGTACCGTGTGCAGGATAGTCTCCGGATTTCGATCCACTCCACCACGAGCCCCACAGTATAATGACCGCATCGCCCAACCCCAAACCTGGTTCGGACATGTCGGACAACAAGTCCCCACGCGTTTTGCCGTTCTCGCCCCACTTCATCCTGCCGGCCACGCGCTCCGATTTCACGGTGCTGCTCAAACAGGACGGCAGGCTCGTGCTCTACGCCAAGGGCGGCGACGTCTTCACCGAAAGCCACCGGGACCGGCTTTTGGAGATGGGCGTGGAATGCGTTTACGTGCGGGCCGAGGAAAAGGGATTCTACGAGGAGTACATGCGCGCCCATCTGGGTACGCTGCTCACAGACGATTCCATACCGGCGGAAGAGCGCGCCGCCGCCTGGTATCAGACCTCCATCAACCTGACGCGCGAGGTCTTCGAGAGCCGGTTGTCCTCCTCGACGTCGAGCAAGCGCTTCAGACAGACCGAGAACCTGATCAAGGCCACGACCGAGTTTCTCAAGGACCCCCTCGCCCTCAAGAAGGTCGCAGCGCTCATCAACAAAGGTTTCAAGCTGTACGACCACGCCCTCGGCGTCATGGTGCTCGCCGTGTCCGTCATGCGCACCTTTCCCGATGTGGACGATGAACTCCTCACCCGGGTGGGCATGGGCGCCATCCTCCACGATTTCGGCAAGACCTCCCTGCCGCCCTACCTGCTGGAAAAACGCCTCGACCTCATGACGACCGACGAACGCCAGCAGTACCGCGCACACCCGGCCACGGGCATCGCCCTGCTCGCCGGCCTGCCCCTCAAGAGCGAAACCCTCCACTGCATCCTTTTCCACCACGAGCGGTCCGACGGCACGGGTTATCCCTCCGGCGTCAGCGGCCAGGACCTGCCGCTGCACGCACGGGTCCTCATCCTGTGCAACGTGTACGACAATCTTATCCGCGCCACGGCAGACGGCCCGGCAAGAAAGCCGTTCCAGGCGCTCACCCAGATCAAGGCCGACAACGACCACTACGA
>JBMCLC010000429.1:0-2745 GCA_048614715.1 Oceanidesulfovibrio sp. | reverse complement strand
TCCGTAAATCGGGAAAGGAATGACCCGCGGTCGGCGTATTGGATAAACGAATGGAAAACAGTGTGCCGATTGGGAAGTACGAGGAGAAGCGGACGCGGCACAGCAAAGCCGCAGTGCGGGCATGCGAGGGAAAAACCTGCCGGCTAGGGCCTTTGGAGCGCGCCGTGGCCCAGGACCTGCGATTCTTCTGGCGTCATGGGCAACTTCCAACCCATTTGGGCCGGCGGCGTGTCCGGCAACCAGAAGATGCGTTGTGAATCGTCCTTGGTCAGTAACGTGACGGAACCGGCGCAAGGCTCGTGGGCGTCGAAAGACGGCCCGTAAGTGTAGACCCGGCCCTTGAAATGCGTCAGCGGGCGCATTAGGCCGGTGGCGTGGTCGTAAAAGATGAGCCAGTTGCCGGCGTCGCGGCCGTCGATGATGGAAACGAAATGGTCCGGGCCCACGCTGTAGACCCCGGAGTAGCGGCGGGTGACGGCTTCCGGCGACATGTCCTCGTTTCGGATGGCCTCCTCCGCGGGATCGGGCTCCTGCAGCGGGTCAAGATCCTGCGCCGTCGCGGGCGCGCCAATGGCGATGATGAGCGCAAGACACAAAACGATTCTGCGGATGGCCATACCTTTCCTCCTGTACGTGCGAATGTGAACATAAAAAAAGATAATGCACCATGGCCGCAGGTCAAGGCGTGTCCGCAGCGACATGGAAAGAGGGCTGAGCCACAGCGTGGATGGCGGCGCCGCCCGGGCGGGCCGGGGGACGCCTAGAAGGTGAGGACCTTCCAGCCGTCCTTGATCATTTCGGTCATGGGTTCGTCCATGGAATAGACATGGACGCCCATCCGCACGAGGCGGTCGCCTACGTCGAAGAGTTCGGCGCACGCCTGGCAGGCGGTCACCTTCACGCCCAAGTCGATGAGCTCCTTGACCGGGGTGCGCAGATCCTGGTCCATGGCCAGAATCTCGGCCGAGGGGCCCCAGATGAGCACCATGATCTCGTCCCACCAGCCCTTCTTCTGGGCGTTCCGGACGTACATGAAGACCATGCTCAGGGCGACCTCGCGGTCACCGGACGACCAAATGATGAGCAGTTTGTTTTGGTTTTCAGGAGGGTTGCCGTCACTCATGCGTGTTTGTCTCCTTGCTTGAGCCGTAGATGGGCAGGGACCTTATCAGTTTGGCCGGGCAAGTCCAGAAAAATGGAGCATGGTCCGAAAAATAGCGCGCCGCACTCCGGTTGCAGTATGAAGCGGACCCTCCCGAACCCTTGCCGTTGGCGGCAAGCCTGTCCCTGTGCTATGAAGATGCCTGGAAGCCATACGCCGAAATTCCGATGCATTGTCCGGACCCCGAGAAACACGCACCAGTCCTCCCCAGGACCCCGACCCCGAACGGAGGACAAACCATTCCACAAGGATACACCATGAGCGCTTTGACTGAAAGCCCGGCCTGGAAAGCTCTCGAAAGCCACCGCGAAACCATGGCGGACGTGCAAATGCGCGACCTGTTCGACAAGGACCCGGCGCGGTTTTCGAAATTCTCCCTCAGCGTGGAGACCATCCTGTTCGACTATTCCAAGAACCGCGTCACCGAACAGACCATGGCCCTGCTCATGGACCTAGCGCGAAGCTGCCGCGTTCAGGAACGGCGCGACGCCATGTTCGCCGGCGAGCGCATCAACATAACCGAGGACCGCGCCGTGCTCCACGTGGCCCTGCGCAACCGTTCCAACACCCCCATGGGGCCCGTGGATGACGGCGCGCCCACCAACGTGATGCCCGAGGTGAACAGGGTGCTGGACATGATGCGCGACTTCTCGGACCAGGTCCGTTCCGGAGCCTGGAAAGGGTATACCGGCAAAAGGATAACGGATGTGGTAAACATCGGCATCGGCGGCTCGGATCTCGGGCCGGTCATGGTGACCCGGGCGCTGGCCCATTACGCGGACGGCCCGGCCGTGCACTTCGTCTCCAACGTGGACGGTACGCACATGGCCGAAACCCTCAAGGGTCTTGATCCGGAGACCACCATGTTCCTCGTGGCCTCCAAGACCTTCACCACCCAGGAAACCATGACCAACGCCCACACAGCGCGGAACTGGCTGCTCGCCGCGCTGCAGGACGAGGCCGCCGTGGCGCGCCACTTCGCCGCGCTCTCCACCAACGCCCAGGGCGTCGCCGAATTCGGCATCGACACCGCGAACATGTTCGAGTTCTGGGATTGGGTAGGCGGCCGCTACTCCCTGTGGTCGGCCATCGGGCTGTCCATAGCCATGGCCGTGGGCATGGACCGCTTCGAGGAGTTGCTGTCCGGCGCCCACGCCATCGACAACCATTTCAGGAATGCGCCGCTGGAGAAGAACGTCCCCGTGATCATGGCCCTGCTCGGCGTGTGGTACGACAACTTCTGGGGCGCGCAGTCCCACGCCATCCTGCCGTACGACCAGTACATGGACCGCTTTCCGGCCTACTTCCAGCAGGGGGACATGGAATCCAACGGCAAGCGCGTGCGGCTGGACGGAGAGGTGGTGGACTACGAGACCGGACCGGTCATCTGGGGCGAGCCCGGCACCAACGGACAGCACGCCTTCTACCAGCTCATCCACCAGGGCACCAAGCTCATCCCCTGCGATTTCCTGGCCCCGGCGATCTCCCTCAATCCCATCGGCGACCATCACCCCAAGCTGCTGGCGAACTTCCTGGCCCAGCCCGAGGCGCTGATGGCGGGCAAGACCACGGCCGAAGCAGAG
>JBMCLC010000428.1:0-2753 GCA_048614715.1 Oceanidesulfovibrio sp. | reverse complement strand
CGCCGAGCACGTGATGCTGGTGGACCTGGGCCGCAACGATCTGGGCCGCATCGCCCAGCCCGGCTCCGTGCGCGTGGACAAATACATGCAGATCGAGCGCTTCTCCCACGTCATGCACATCACCTCCTACGTGAAGGCCATGCTCGCCGGGGGCAAGGACGCCCTGGACGTGCTGGCCTCGGCCTTTCCGGCCGGCACGGTTTCCGGCGCGCCCAAGGTGCGGGCCATGGAGATCATCGCCGAGCTCGAAGGCCTCTCCCGCGGACCATACGCCGGCGCCATCGGCTGGCTCGGCCTGGACAAGAACCGTGTGGACATGGACACCGGCATCACCATCCGCTCCCTGTGGGTGCGCGACAACATGGTCCATTGGCAGGCAGGCGCGGGCATCGTCTTTGATTCCGACGCGGACAAGGAATGGCAGGAATGCCAGAACAAGGCGCGCGTGCTGTACGAAATTCTCACCGCCAAGGGAGGCCGTGATGTTTTTGCTCATCGATAATTTCGACTCCTTCACCTACAACCTGGTGCAGGCCTTCCAGAAGATCGGCCTGAACCCGGAGGTGATCCGCAACGACAGGCCCGAAATCCTTGAGCTCGCCGAGTCCGGCAAACTGGAGATGGTCTGCATCTCGCCTGGCCCATCGCACCCGCGCAACGCCGGCCTGTGCCTCGATTTCCTGTCCAGGCTGCCGCACGAGGTGCCTGTGCTGGGTGTCTGCCTGGGCCACCAGATCCTCGGCCACTTCGCTGGCGCTACCGTGGACGTGGGAGCGCGCATCATGCACGGCAAGGTTTCGGACATCCGCCACTCGGGCGAAGGCATCTTCACCAACATGCCCAGCCCCATGACAGTGGGCCGGTACCACTCCCTGCTCGTGGCCGCGGAGGAAGCGCCGGACCTTCTGGAAGTCACGGCCGAAACGGACGAGGGCGAGGTCATGGGACTCAGATACAAGGACCGGCCCTGGGCCGGTGTGCAGTTCCACCCCGAATCCGTGCTCACCCCGGAAGGCCCCGAGATGCTGAAGAATTTCCCGGGCGCCCTGCTGTAACCGCTGCTCGCACGAACGCTACGAAGGAGTCGCACGACAATGGCTCAATCATTCAGTGATACACTCGAACTGCTGGCCCAGGGGCAGGACCTGGACGACGGCCAGGCGGCCGCCGCCTTCGCCATGCTGCTCTCCGGCGAGCTGTCTCCGGCCCAGTCCGGGGCCATGCTCATGGGTCTGCGCGCCAAGGGCGAAACAGCCCGCGAGGTGGCCGCCGCCGTGAACGCCGCCCTGGCCGAGGCGCGCATGGTCCAGGGGCTCAACGGCATGCGCATAGACACCTGCGGCACCGGCGGCGACCATTCCAACTCGTTCAACTGCTCCACCACGGTGGCGCTCTACCTGGCCGCCATGGGCTACCCGGTGGTCAAGCACGGCAACCGCTCGCTCACCAGCTTCTCGGGCAGCGCGGATATAGTGGAGGCCCTGGGCCTGCCCATGCACGATACTCCCGAGAGCGTGGCGGAAACCCTGCTGTCGGACACATTCGCCTTCCTGTTCGCGCCGCACTTCCATCCCGCGTTCAAGCACATCATGCCTGTGCGCCGGGACATGGCCATCCGCACCATCTTCAACCTGCTGGGGCCGCTGCTCAACCCGGGACGGCCCACGCACCAGCTGCTCGGCGTGGCCAGGCCCCAGGTGCTGGACCTCATGGCCGAGGTGCTGCAACTCACCGGCGTCGAACGCGCCGTGGTGGTCTGCGGCGCCGGCGGCGCCGGCGACGGCCGGTTCGACGAGTTCACCACCTTCGGTCCGGCCGAGGTGGTCTGGGTGGGCGGGGAAAACCTCGTGCACACGGAGCTCGACCCCGCGGAGTTCGGCTTTCCGGCCCACTCGCCCGAGGACGTGGCCGTGGGCAGCAAGGAGGAAGCCGTGGACGCGGTGCGCAATCTGCTCACCGGCGCGGGGCCCCAGGCCATGCAGGACATGGTCGCCATCAACCTGGGCGTGGCCCTGCACATCCTGGACGAAGGACTTGGCCTGTCCGAGAGCTTCGACAAGGCGCGCGCCGCTGTGAGCCAGGGCGTCGCCGCCAGGTACGCGGGCTGAGGAGGAACGATCGTGCTCGACACATTCCGCCTCGCCAAACAGCCGGAAATTGACGCACTGACCAGGCTGGCCGAAACAGGACAGCTTCTACCGCCATTGAAGGCCGTGCGGCCTTCGTTTCTGGACGCTCTTGCGGCGCCCGGGCTCACCGTCATCGCCGAGTACAAGCGGGCTTCGCCCTCCAAGGGCGACATCGAACTCGGCCTTGAACCGGAAGAGGTCGCGAAGGCTTACGCAGAAGCCGGAGCCGGGGCCATCTCCGTGCTCACGGAAACGGAGTACTTCAAGGGCGACTTGGCCTATCTGGAACGAATGACCGGACCGGGCCTGCCGCTGTTGCGCAAGGATTTCCTCATCGATCCCTTGCAGGTGCGCCAGACCGCGGCCACGCCGGCGTCCGCCCTGCTGCTCATCGCGCGCATGTTCGACGATCCACTCGACCTCGCCGCCATGAAGGAGCAGGCCGATTCGTTCGGCATCGACAGCGTTGTGGAGGTCTTCGACGACACGGACCTGGACATGGCCAAGGCAATCGGCGCGACCATCATCCAGGTGAACAACCGCGACCTCGACAGATTGACCACGGATCTGACCGTGTCCGAACGGCTTGCGTCCCGCAAGGATTCGAGCGAAACGTGGATCAGC
>JBMCLC010000427.1:0-2758 GCA_048614715.1 Oceanidesulfovibrio sp. | reverse complement strand
GCACGTGCGGCCGCTCGATTCGTCCCGGGCCCGCGCGGAGATCAGGTTTCTCTAGCCGGCTGGAGCATGCATGAGCGATAGCGAAACGTATTCGATAGACATCCAGCGTGGCCAAAAGTTCGTAAAGAGTTGCGAAAAAGAGCTGCCCAGGCTCGATGCGCGCCTCGCACGGACAATCCAGGAGCGGGAACCCACCTTCCTGGCTCTTGGCAATTCCTTGCAGGAGTATTCCATGCAGGCCTCGCAGTTGGCCGAGACCACGGAATCCCTGGTGGCGCGAACCTCGGCCGAGGCCATGGAATCCTTCCGCGAGGAACTGCACCAGGAGCTCGACAAGATGACCGCGCTCTGGTCCAAGGCCGCGAGCGACCAGAACGTGCGGGAGCTGATCACCATTCTGGAAACGGTGGAAACGCTGAGCAAGACCATTGATGAATACCGCCGGGTGGTCCGGGCCTTGTCCATGCTGGGCATCTCCACGCGCATTGAATCCGCGCGCCTGGGCGCCGAGGGCCGGGGGTTCACCACCCTGGCGGACGACGTGGAAAAGCTGGCCAAGCGCATCGTGGAGTACTCCGGACAGGTCATGGGAAAAGTGGACGACCTCTCCTCCATGGTCACAAACGCCCTGGACCAGACCGATGCAATGCGCGCCCGCCAGGCCGCGTCCAGCCGGACCATCGAGAGCAACATCCGCACGAATCTGGACGCGCTTGTGCAGATGGCGAGCAAGTCCGCGGAGCTCTCCCACAGCCTGGGGCCGCTGTCCCACAACATCGCCTCGTCCATCGGCGAGGCCGTGGCTTCGGTGCAGTTCCACGACATCACCCGCCAGCAGGTGGAGCACGTGGAGGAGTCGCTGCTGGAAATCCGCCACCTCATTGACGAGGACCGCTACAAGAAACTGGACGATCCGGATACCTTGCGCGACCTGATCGGCTTTATCGGCGATGTCTGTGGGCTGCAGCATTCGCAGCTTGTCAACGCCTCGAACAGCTTCTGCAATGCAGTGGAATCATTAAAAAGACACCTTGCGGCCATCGCCCAGAACGTATTCCGTCTGGAGGGCAACGCCTCCGCGATCACGGCGTCGGAATCCGGCGGTTCCGCCCTGGACGCCATAGAAGCCGGGCTTGGCGAGGTGATGCCGGCCATGAACGAATTCGCCGAGCAGGGCGAGGCCATAGGCTCGATCATGGTGCGGGTGGCGGACACCGTGAACGAGATGTCCCATTTCCTGGAGGACATCGAGGAAGTGGGCTCGGAGATCGAACTCATTTCCCTGAACGCGAGCGTGAAGGCCGCGCATACCGGGGAGAAGGGCAAGGCCCTGGGCGTGCTCGCGTCCTCCATCCAGCAGCTTTCCCAGCAGGCCGGGTCGCTCACCGGGTCGGTCACGGACATACTCGGACGCATCGGCGCTTCCTCGGATAATTTGAAATCCAATGCGGAAGCGTTTATGGATACGAGTCAGGTGACTGAAATGGTTGATAATATTCAGGAAATCCTGGTCGGCATCAGAACGATGGACAAGGAGACGGACGCACTCTTCGAGACCATTCGCGAGCAAGGCAGCGAACTGGGATCGTCCATCGAGACCCTGAACCGGGAAATGACTTTCCACGACGAGGTCGCATCTGAACTGAACACAGCGAGCGACCTGCTGGTCGCGCTGCGGAACGAGGCCACGGACATCGTGCCGCACGACAAGGACGAGAGCCGGCCTGAGCGACTGGACAAGATGCTCGCCCGCTACACCATGGAAGCAGAGCGTCTCATCCATCAGCAGGCCATGGATGCCGGAAGCTGCGTCCAGTCGGACGGAAGCTTGGACGGTGAATGCACGGAAGACGTCGAGTTGTGGGGTGACGTCGAACTCTTCTAAGGAGTGAAAGGTGTCGAAGACCATTATGACAGTCGATGACTCGGCCAGCGTGCGCCAGATGGTGGCGTTCACCTTGAAAAACGCCGGGTTCAACGTCATCGAGGCCCAGGACGGCCAGGACGCGCTGAACAAGTTGAAGGGCGCGGTGGACATGATCATCACTGACCTCAACATGCCCAACATGGACGGCATCACGCTTATCAAGAACGTGCGCGCCCAGGCGCAATACAAGTTCATTCCGATCATCATGCTGACCACGGAATCCCAGGCCGGCAAGAAGCAGGAAGGCAAGAGCGCAGGCGCCACGGGATGGATCGTCAAGCCGTTCAAGCCGGACCAGCTGATGGCGGTCGTGAACAAGGTTTTGCGCTAGCCGTGGGCGCCGGCCCCTTGCCGGCCATATGCTGGGGGGAAGTGGATAGATGCGAAGAAGCCATTGAGCTGTTGTCCGAGCTCGAGTCGGCGCTGCTGGAGCTCGAGGACAATCCCGACGACCACGACCTGGTGGATCGCGTGTTCCGGGCCATGCACACCATCAAGGGCTCGGGCGCCATGTTCGGTTTCGACGACATAGCCGCTTTCACTCACGATGTGGAAACGGTCTTCGACCACGTGCGCAACGGCGAGATGGCCGTGACCAAGGAGCTGCTGGATCTCACCCTCGCCGCGCGGGACACCATATCCTATCTGCTGGAATGCGCCGAAACCGGCGAGCAGGTGGACATGGAGCGGACACGCTCCGTAACTGAGGGGCTCAGAAAGCTGGTTCCCTCAGCCCTTGCCCCGGTGGGCGATGACGCCGCGCCGGAGGACGAAGAGGACGCTGCCGAGGCAGAGGGCGACGCGGCCACGTACCGCATCCGTTTCCGACCC
>JBMCLC010000426.1:0-2764 GCA_048614715.1 Oceanidesulfovibrio sp. | reverse complement strand
ATCTACCACGAGATCCGCCGGCGCGAGGTAGGCGTCGCTCCGCTGGATAACGAACTCCTCCCAGGAGCCTTGCACGCATTCCCACAGGGGAATCGTTTCCTCCGAGGAATTCCAGCATGTGTGCGATGCGTTGGGATGCATCCAGGCGACGCCGTCATAGTCGAAGGCCGGGTCGAACCACGCGGACAAAGCGGCAGGTTCCGAAAACACGCGGTAGTCCAGCCCCCTGCGACGCCGGCTGGCTAACACTGCCAGCATGTCGTCCGCAGGACTGCCAAGGGCCAGACAGCGGTACGGGAAGCCGACGCCGGGCATATCCGCAAGCAGCGAGCGGAAACTCTCCAGGTCCAGGTCCACTGCCAGTTCCTGGCCGGCGAGTTCCATGGCGCAGAGCAAGGCGTCGGGCCATGGTTCCGGATCGTTCTCCACCAGCCGGACCACGACTACTTCCGGTACGCCGGCGAGTAACGCCGGGACAAGGGCCCCCAGCAGCGCCGCCGGGGACGCAAAGCCCTGGCACAGGACTATGAACGCGCAACGCGCGAGCGATGTCCGGCGGCTCATGGCGAAACCGGCCCCATAATTGCGGATTTCATGGCGCTCCTGGACATCGGAAACGCCATACACGGTTGTCAGACGAGCGATGGCGGTCTTCAAAAGAGCCCGCCGCTCCTCGCCCACGGCGTCGAACGCCCGGGCAAAGGGAGCGTCGGAAAGGGCAGCGTCCAGAAGCCAAGACGGCAGAACGCTTTGATCCATAAGGCACCCACTGGCGGTGTCGCGGTCAGAATCTGAGTCCGGGCAGCACATGGGCGGTATCGTACGTTGCCTTGCCTCGTTCACAATAAAACCGGACCGCCCAGGTCGGCGACGGTCCGGTCCGGATAACGTGCGAAGCTACAGCCACCAGAAGTAGTCGCGCCAGGAGCCGTGATATTGCCGCAAGGCCGACTCGGACGCCTGCTGCTGGAAGCGCAGGTAGGAGAGCTCGGCCTGGCGCCGCGCATACTCCTGGTATTCCGGAAGGTCGGTATAGTTCTCGGCAACGTACAGGTACCGGTTCCAGGCGCCGTTGTACTGCTTCCTATTCCAGTAGAAATCCGCCACAAACAGCTCGCGCTTGGCGAGTATCTCTCGGGAGAGCTTGATGTACTCGGCGGCATCCTCGGCGTAGGCCGTTTCGGGATAGGTTTCCCGCAAACGCCGCAAGTACTGTATGCCCTCGGCCACCAGGGGTTGCGGCCTGTCGATGGTTGTGAAGGAATTGTACCCGGAAACGCCAATCTGGTAGAGCACGTATGGCATTTCCTCGTGGCGCGGATGGAGCATCTCGAACTCGAGGTAGGCGTCCATGGCCTCCTCGTAGTCGCCGTTGAGGAACAGGGCGTCGCCCAGCGCGAGCTCGGCCTGAACCGTATACGGGCTGAACGGATAGCGGTCCTTGAGCTGGGTAAAGTAGCGCGCCGCCCGGTAGTAGTCGGTCTGATTCATGTTGTCCACGCCGGCTTCCCACAGCTCCTGGGCCGTGTCTTCCGGCACCGGGAGATACAGATAGTCGATGATGCCGCATCCGCCGAGCATCGTGACAAAAAGCAGGAGTGGCAGAATTTTCGCTTTCACGTGGTTCATAGCTTGTCCAGGTAGACGGATGCCGCATGAGCCGCCGTTGCGCCGTCGCCCACCGCCGTAACAACCTGGCGGCACAGCTTGGAGCGGGCGTCGCCCGCTGCATACACGCCCTCGATGTTGGTATGCATCTCCGTGTCCGTGATGACGTAGCCCGCTTCATCCATGTTGAGTTCTGCGGGAAGGAAGGTCGCCTGAGGCTTGAATCCGACGAACACGAACAAGCCGTCCACCTCGATCTCCCTGGTCTCGTCCGTCTGCACGTTGCGCACGCGCAGACCCTCCACCTCGTTGTCGCCCAGGATCGCGTCCACGGTGGATTCGAGCACCATGGTGATCTTGGGATCGGCGAAGCATTTGTCCTGGTAGCACATCATGCCCCGGAACTCCTTGCGCCGATGAATGAGGTAGAGCTTCTTGACGATCTTCGTCAAGTAAAGAGCTTCCTCAAGCGCGGAATTTCCGCCGCCGACCACAGCCACGACCTTGTCGCGATAGAAATTGCCGTCGCACAGGGCGCAGTAGGAAACGCCGCGGCCGGTGAGCTCCTGCTCACGCTCCACGCCGAGCTTGCGATACTCCGAGCCGGTAGCGACAATGACGGTCCTGGCTTCAAGCCACTCGTCGCCCACCTTGATCCGGTGGTTGCCGGGTTCGGGATCAAAGATTTGGACCTCATCCATGTACTTGTCGAAGGTATGTTCCTGTAGATGAGCCGCAAAAAGGTCGGCAAGCTCGTAGCCCTTGATGCCCTTGGGATAGCCCGGATAATTGTCGATGGTCTCGGTGAGCAGGGTCTGTCCTCCTGGAGACAGCTTTTCCACCCAGGCCATATTGACGCCGGCTCGCAAAAGGTAGAGGGCGGCCGTCATACCCGCCGGCCCGCCCCCTATGACGACGCAGTCGTAACGTTTCATGGCGCTAAAGGGCTTTCGAGGTGATCATTTCCTTGATCGAGGACTTGGACACCGCTCCGGTGATCTGCTCCACCACCTCGCCGTCCTTGAACAGGATGAGCGTGGGGATGGCGCGGATGCCGTATTTGCTGGGCGTGGAGGGATTCTCGTCCACGTTCATCTTGGAGATCTTCACCTTGCCCTCGTACTCGCTGGCCATCTCGTCGATGACCGGACCCATA
>JBMCLC010000425.1:0-2770 GCA_048614715.1 Oceanidesulfovibrio sp. | reverse complement strand
GAGCCGCCGGTATGGAGACGAAGACAAAACCCTTTTCCGTGGATTCCAGCTCGGCCGCGAACACACCGCGGATGCGGAACGCTCGTGATGCGATCTCGCCGCGGGCATCCTGGGCCATGAGCACCATTTTCTTGCCGACCTCGGTGTCGAAATCCTGGGCCAAAGCATGGCCCACGATGATGGCGTAGGGATCGTCCGCGGCGAACATCTCCCCGGCCACGAGAGCGTCCGGCTTGAGGAAGGAGACCTCGGCCTCGCGCTTCGGGTCCGTGCCCAAGAGGGTCACGCCGGCGGTGCTGCGCGCGGTGTTCACTACGCCGTTCACGCGGACGCGGCTGGTCCATCGGCTGCCCTCGGGAAGCTGGTTATTCAGAACCTGCTCCACTGGCGCTGCGCTCGGCATGACGTTCTCGATGACAGGGTCGTCGCGGAACCCCTGAGCATGGACCTGGATATGGCCGGTCAGGGTGTTGATGGCGTTGTTCATCATGCTGTCGAGCATGCCCATCATGAACGCGGTGAAGAAGATGAGGCTCCACACGCCGATGAGTATGGCCGCGAGCAGCACGAGGGTGCGCTTGGTGTTGCGCCAGAGGTTGCGCCAGGCCATTTGGAAGAACATAGGGTGGCCTCTTGTGCTACACCGTCGCGAGCGCTTCGACAGGATTGATGGAGCGCACCTTGAGCGCCGGAAACAGCGCCGTGATGAAGGTTATGACCATGACGATGCCCGGCCCGATGGTGAGGGAGGGCAGAGTGAGCTTGGGGTAGAGCCGCTCCGGAATGCCGTACTGCTGGACCATGTCCTGAATACCTTCGCCGAGCGGTATGCCGTGGGCCTGGAAAAAAACGGTGACGCTTACGCCCAGAATGAGCCCGGCGGCGAGGCCGGCCAGGGTAAGGAACGTCGATTCGATGAGCAGCAGCCGGGTGAGCCTGCCGGGCCGCGTGCCCAGGGCCAGCAGCACGCCGAATTCGCGGGTGCGCTCGAACACGGCCATGAGGAAGGTGTTCAGAATGCTGAAGGCCACCACCACGGTGAGCATGAGGTACATGATGATGCCGCTCACGAAGTCCAGAGTTATGGACTCCTTGAGGCCGGGCATGAGCTCGTCCCAGCTCAACGCAACAAGGGGCGGCTCGTTCTCGATGTTGTCCAGTTCTCCGGACAATTCGCGCTCCGCGTTCTCGGCCGCCTCCAGGGAGTCGGCCAGCACCACCATCTCGTGCACGGCGCCGCGCATGCTGAATGTTTCCTGGAAATGATCCAGGGGCACCTGGATGGAGGAGCGGTCGAATTCGTCCTGGCCTGAAGAGTAGACGCCCTTGACGGTGTAAACCATGGCGGCGATGGAGCCGTCCCGGCCGTTGCCGAGCACCACAATCTCGTCGCCCAGGCCGATCTTGAGGTTTTTGGCCAGCAGCCGGCCAACCAGGGCTTGGTTGTCGTCGCCGGGTTCCAGGTACTCGCCCTCGCGAACGAGCGTTTCCAGGGTGGAAATGCGGGCCTCGGCCACGGGATCTATGCCCACGACCATGCCGCCGTAGGAGCGCTCTTCCGAGGAGATCAGGGCGAAGCCGTTGGCCCGGGGGGCGTAGGCGGCGACGTGGGGAATGGTGTCGAGCAGCTCGGCCACCTGCCCGGGATGCTCGACAACCTGCCACATCTTGCCTTCGTCGTGGTAGTCCCGCGCCTGCACCTGCAGGTGGCCGGTGCGTATGGACACGGCGTTGTTTATCATGGCGTCATAGGTGCCCATCTGGAAGGAGAGCATGAACACGAGCAGAGCCACGGCAAAGGCAATGGCCGTCATGGTGAGCACGGACCGGCGCGGGTTGCGCCAGATGTTGCGCCAGCCCATTTTCGATTCGATGGACATGCCTTTTCCTAGAGCCCGGTGGTAGCTGTGCTCATCCGCGATGCGATGGCTTTGCCCTACCTGAGCGGCCGCTTGAGCGCCGAAACGGTGAACATGTCGTCATCCAGGTCCACGTCGAACTCCAGATCCTCATAGTCGAGCAGGGTGTACTCCTCGGTCTGGTCGGTCTTGCGCATTTTCCACACGGTGGGGTAGAGCTTTCCGGCCATTTCTTCGATTTCAAGCATCTCCAGCATCTTCACGGACTCCATGTCCTCGTCGAAGAATTCCTGGGAGATGTAGATGTCGTCCTCGCGGACTTTGAGCACCTGCTTGCCCCAGACCACGGGGGCGCGGGGCTTGGGAATGGATTCGATGACATAGACCGTCTTGCCCTGGTGCTGCTCCTCGCCGATTATCTCGTGGGTGTAGTCCGTGAGGATGGTGTCGGACTTGGCGAGGTCGTTGTTGGAGAAGTCCGAGCCCATCCAGGACTGCGACATCATGGACGGGGGGATCTTGATGACCCGGTTGATTTTGGGGTTGTAGGTCCACATCTCCTGGCCCAGCTTCAGGGTGCCGTTGTCCTTGTCCTTGGCCGGGGCGATGATCTTGAAGATGCTGTCCTCCACGCCCTTGGTCCAGGCCTTGATGGTCATGGTCCGCTCCCAGTTGGGCCGATGGATGGTCATCTCCACCACGGAGACAGAGGTCCGGCCGCGCAGATAGTCGTGCGCGCGCTGGACGAGTTCATCGCCCGTGACGGCATGGGCCGCTCCGGCCGAAAGGGCAAGCCAGGCGGCCATGATAAGCAAGCCCGTTGCATGCGTGGTTTTCATGTCGAGTGCTCCCTGCGTCGCTGTATAGGCGTGAGCCCCGTGAGCAGCGCGTCCAAGAAACCCTTGTTCACG
>JBMCLC010000424.1:0-2770 GCA_048614715.1 Oceanidesulfovibrio sp. | reverse complement strand
GAAGAGGGGAAAGACCAGCGCTTTTTCCTCCGGCGTGACCACGCAGCAGCGTGCGCAATGGGCGCACACATGGGGTGACACAGGAGGCGCGGACTGGATCATGGGCGCAGATTACTCCACCGCGCAAAGAGGTCAAGCCCTGTTCGCATGGTGCAGGGCGTGTTTGCCCGCCAGCATCGCAGGCGCTTGCCTCGTTGGCGAACGCCGCATAGGACACTCGGAACGATTATGGACCAGAATCTCGTTTTTGCGCATTTCACGCCCGTGCTCGCCCTCGTGCTCGACATCCTGGTGGGCGATCCGCGCTGGCTGCCGCATCCCGTGGCCGGGTTGGGCCGTATCGCCTTCTGGTGGGAGAGGTTCGCGCGCCCGCTGACCGGGCTGGACCGGGGCGCCGCAGCCGGGCTCGCCGGAGCCGTTGGCGTGGTTCTGCTTGTCTGTTTCTCCGGCGGTGCTGCGTGGTATATATCAGGGCTGGAGTACGTGGGGCCGCTCGCGGGCCTCTATCTCGCATGGTCGGGCCTGGCCCTGGGGAGCTTGCTGCGGGAGGTCCATGCGGCCTTTCGTACCGTGGAAACCGGCACCCTGCCGGAGGCCCGCGCCGCCGTGTCCATGCTGGTGAGCCGGGACACCTCTGCCATGGAGGCGCCGGCGCTGCGGCAGAGCCTGGCCGAGACCCTGGCCGAAAACCTCAATGACGGACTCGTGGCGCCGTTCTTCTATCTCGTGCTGCTGGGGCCGGGCGGACTGTGGGCGTACAAAGCCGTGTCCACCCTGGATTCCATGTGGGGCTACAGGACGCCTGAGTACGAGCGGTTCGGCAAAGTCGCCGCGCGCACGGAAGATATCCTCGCCTTCATCCCGGCCAGGCTCACGGCGCTGGCCATGGTTGCGGCGGCTGTGGTCGCCGGTCCGGTCGGGCCGCATCCGGGGCGGGTGTCGCGGGTCTTGCGCGGGGTGTGGCGCGACGCCCGCAAGACGCCCAGCCCCAACGCCGGCTGGCCCATGGCTGCGGCGGCATGGATATTCGGCGCCCCCATGGGTGGCGGGGCGGTCTACTTTGGCCGCTGGGTGTCCAAGCCTGTGCTGGGGCCGGTCTTGGCGCCGGATACCAGCGCGCAAACCGGCGGTGCGGAGCCTTGCGGCCCATGGTCTCGCGAACGCTGTGTCGGATTGCTGCGTCTCTGCTTCGTGGCCGGGGTGGGCATATGTCTGGCCATGCACCTGGCCGGCATGGCCGTACGAGGCGAACTCGGGGTGTGAGCTAGGCTCAGGCCTGCTCTTTGATGATGCTGGGGAGGCTCGTGTCGGGCAGGTACGTCTGGGCAAAGCCCTCGAGGCCGCTCATGGCGCTTGGAGGCATCTCTGGCAGGCCAGCGCGTATGCGATCCAGCGCCTTGGTCGCGAGGACGCGCATCTCCCGGCTGGCGATGGAGTCAGAGAACCGGCTCCATTCCAGGATGTCCGTCCACATCTGCTCCCTGGTGTAGCCGGTGATATTGACGGGCGGTCCGTTGAGCTTCATGCCATCCTTATGCACCAAAGCGATGCGACTATCAATTCAGAGTCGGTTGAATCAGCGGCGGCCGAGGGAACAGGCAGCCCGGGTCCTGCAGACGAAGAATCTCCATTCTCTCAGAATTGGATGACCCGTAAGAGAGACTCGATTCCAGCGGCCGATGGACCTGGATGCGAAAAAAAGTGCAGAACCGTTTCCTGTCATGGTCATCATGGTCGGGTCGCTTTCCGGGGAGGAATGAGAATGCATGTCATGGTCATTGTCATTACGCAGCAATGGCAGTACACATGTAGCAGCACGCTACGCGAATCCAGAAAAACCTTTGCGCCTTACGCAAGGATTATTACGTAATGTCCAGGCACACTTCCACGACGAGGTCGCCGCATGGGCAGGTGAACGGGATGCTGAGCACAGGCCCTTTTGCGAGATGCTCCACCCTGTGTTCCGGACCCATGAGGACCTCCGGGACCGAGGCGTGGAACTTCATGCCGAGATGCGCCAGATCCCGCCGGGCAAGGCCGGCGATCATGTTGGTGAGCTCGCCCACGCCATCGCGGACGTCGTTGCCGTACGGGGCCAGCTCCTCGCCGCCGAGCATGGCCGAGATGATGCCGCGGGCGCAGGATTCCGGGAAGCTCAGGGCGAAGCTGCCCTTGGAGTATCCCGTCACCGCGATGAGGCCCGTGACGTCGCCGCGCGCCATGTTCCCTTCCTTGATGAACGGCTTGCCTGGTTGCGCCTCGGTCATGGCCATGGTGCGCAGAACCTCAATGACGGCGTTGAGGAAGGGGTTTATGAACGAGACGTCGAGTGTGTGTCGCTTCGTGCGAGTCTTTGCGTCGAGACTTGGCATATTCCTGGGAAGGATACTGTATCAGCAAATTGTATCAGCAAATGGGGATATTTGTTCTGATACTATGGATTTAATTACCAAACAACGATAGCGTTATCCAGCGTTTTTCCAAACATTGCAAGAAAGCGTGCGATATGTCCAATAAAGAAAGCAAGCACAGCCGGTTCGCCGTGAGCGGCATGACCTGCGCGGCCTGCTCCAGCCGCATCGAGCGGGTGGTGGGGCGCATGGACGGCGTGGATGAAGTCTCCGTGAATCTTGCCGCCGAGACCATGCGTATTGAATTCGATCCCAGCAAGCAGAGCGAAGCGTCCATAGCCGAGTCCGTCAAATTGCTGGGCTTCAAGGCCGAGCCCATGCGCGAAGGCGGCAGCAGGGATATCGTCCTTGATGTCGCC
>JBMCLC010000423.1:0-2783 GCA_048614715.1 Oceanidesulfovibrio sp. | reverse complement strand
TTTGAGCACGGACCAGGCGTTTCCGGAAGGCGTGACCACAGGAGGCCTGCGGGCCCAGGCTCCCACCCTCGGGCTGTTGATCGCGGATGGCGGTTTTGAGCTTTCCGGCCGTATCGCCAACGGCTCGTTCTCGCCGGGCGGGGCGGCGCACATATCCTGGGGGGACCTCGAACTCACGGCAAGCAGGGAATCCGGCGCGCCGGGCGGCGAAGATTCCTTCGCGGTGCTCGTAACCGCCCAAAAGGCCCGCGGGAACCCCGCGAAAGACGGTGGTGAATCCGGCGGCTCCGTACTTTGGCGAGTTCCGGAGGTGCGCGTGTCCCTTGAAGGCGCACTCGTGTCCCGCGCCGGCGGCCTGGAGTTCAACAACGTGCGGTACGAACTCGGCGCAACGGGCGCGCAGAAGCAGTGGTCCCTGCCCGGCACCAAGAGGCTGCGCAAGGGGCTTGGCGATTTGAAGCTCGAAAGCAGCGGCGCCTTTGATCTGGATGTCCAGGGCAGGCGGATCGTCGTGAGGGATATGGCAGTCGAAGGAATGGGCCTTGTCGTCACCGGCCAGGGAATCATCGATTACGGGGAGGCCTGGAGCGTCAGCGGCAAGCTCGGCCTGCCGGAATTCGCGCTCCGTGTATGCATGGCCCATCTTGGCATCGAACCGCCCAGGGGCATCGAACCCGGACTCCTTGCCGCCTGCGGCGCCCAGGCCGAGGTGGAGGTCCGGCCGGGCTGGATTCGTTTCCACAACATCGATCTGTGCCTGGACCAGAGCAAGGGGCGCGGGGAAATCACGTTCTCCGAGGTACTCAAGGGACGTCCGGAATGGGGCATCAGCTATGATCTCAGGTTCGATGCGCTGGACGCGGACCGCTACCTCTTCGGCCACCCGCATCCGCAAACGGCGGTGCAGGCGACGCAGAAACCCCGGCCCTGGGATCTCGGATGGCTGAAAGACATGCGCAGCCGTGGGCGGTTGCGCATCGGCGAACTGGAACTGTTCGATCTCAATTACCACAACGTGGACTTGACGGCCGAGGCGCGCGACGGGGTGTTCACGCTGGAGCCGTTCACCGCCGGGTTCTACAACGGCATGCTGCGCCTCGGCATTCGTGGCGAAGTGCGGCAGACACTGCACATGACAGTGAATATCGAGCTGCAGCAGTTCGACCTGCTCGGCGTGCTGCGCAAGGTGGGCGACTGGGACAGGATGGGCGGCAATACCAGCATTGTCATGCATCTGGCCAGCCAGGGACTCTCCTCGGCAGCGCATCTGCTCACTCTGTCGGGCGGGGGCGACGTGCGCGTGGAGAACGGATTTTACGCATACACCAAGGAAACAGTGAAGACCGAAAACGAGAAGATGCTCTGGCGGGAGTTCTACGAGAACCAGAAAACAGACTCGGAAAGCGAGGCCGAGGAGGAAACCGTGGAACAGCAACGGGTGGTGATCCCGGTCAGAACGGCGACCGCCACCATCCAGATCGGCAACGGCATCTTCCGCAACGAGGATTTCATAGCCCGGGGAGAGAAGATGACCGCCACCGGCTCGGGCACAATGAACATCCCCCTGGGCAGCCTGGACTACATCATTCTGGTGGACGCCAAGGTGATTCCCGTGTTTCCCATCCACATCAAGGGTCCGCTCGCCGATCCGGCAGTGGAGGAGGGCGAAGTCGGCTTTGTGGAAACACTCTTCACCACGTTCCGCAACATCCTCACGATTCCGTTTTCGGCCATGGACGCCATCTCCAGGCAGGCCCGGCAGTTCCAGGAAGGGCAGGAATCCGCCCAGCCCGGGTCAGCGAACGAATAGCGCGTCCGGACAGCCGAACTTCCAAAGGCCTTTGTGGCTTCATGTAAATAAACGCCCGCCGGGTAGAAGCCAGACGGGCGCTGAACGCATGGATGGTAAAAACGGTTACGCAGCCGGCGTGGCTGTCTCATCCTCCACTTTTTCCACGGCGCGTCCGCGCTCGGCAATGGCGCCAAGCAGGGTGCCGCGGACGATGACACCCTTGAGGTGGCCCTGCTCGTCGACCACGGGCAGGGGATGGGGCAGGTTGTGGAGGATCTGGATGAGGTCCTGGGCCGGCAGGTCCGGAGGCACGGTCTTGCAGTCCGTGCACAATATCTTGCGGAGGTCGCGGGTGCCTTCCTCCACGAGGCGGGCGCATTCCTCCGCCGAGACGATGCCCTGGTACTTGTGCTCCGGGCCGAGCACGAACAGGCTGGAAAGTCCGGCCCGCTTCATTTTACGCAACGCGGTGCGCGGGCCGTCCTGGTCGAGGTAGACCACGTCGTGGACCTTTTTCATGACCGATTCGGCGTAGAGCACCTTGGTGATGTCCACTTCCTCCACGAAACGGGCCACGTAATCGTTGGAGGGGTTGGTCAGGATGTCCTCGGGCTCGCCCACCTGGACAATGGCGCCGTCCTTCATGAGCACGATGCGGTCGCCGAGCTTGAGCGCTTCGTCGAGGTCGTGGCTGATGAATACGATGGTCTTGCGCATCTTCTGCTGCAGATCGATAAGCTCATCCTGCATGTCGCGACGGATGAGCGGATCGAGAGCGGAAAAGGCCTCGTCCATGAGCAAGATGTCGGGATCGAGTGTCAGGGCCCGGGCCAGGCCCACGCGCTGCTGCATGCCTCCGGAAAGCTGGCGGGGCAGGGCGTTTTCCCAGCCGGCCAGCCCCACCTGGGAAAGGGCGTTGTCGGCGCGCTCGTTGCGTTCGTCCAAATCCACACCTTGAATTTCCAACCCGTAGGCCGCGTTCTGGCGCACA
>JBMCLC010000422.1:0-2788 GCA_048614715.1 Oceanidesulfovibrio sp. | reverse complement strand
GGCCGTTCGACAACTTGGCATGGCGGTATGTGGCGGGGTTTGCATGCCTAATCCACAAGCAAGGAGCGGACCAAAAAACGCTACAAGGAGATGTCCATGTTCTGGGTCACGGCGAAGCACTGCATGGGGCTGCCGGCCTCCATGGCTATTTCCCGGCAGGCCTCCACCATCACGTCCAGCTCTATGTCCGTGCGGTCCTGGTTGTGGTGGAACAGGCCGAAGTTTTCCACCCCCGCGGTCAGCGCCAGCCGCATCGCATCGGCGTAGGTGGAGTGCCCCCAGCCCCGGGTGTATTCGTACTCCGCATCCGTGTACTCGGCGTCGTGGATCAGGAAATCCGCGCCGCGGCAGAACTCCGCATACTCGTCAAAGGTTCGCCCGCCAGGATGGACATACCCCAGCTCGTTGTCCGTAAGGAACACGAAGGTCTTGCCCGCTTCCGAGAACTTGTAGCCCAGCCCGAGGTTGGGATGGCTCAGGGGAATGGACTCCACGGTGAGGCCGAGAATGTCGTGGGAGCGCCCGCTCTCGCACCGCGGATGGTAGGTGATCTGGGCGCGGATTGCGTCGAAGGGCACCGGAAAATGCGGCGGGGCCATGGTCTGCCCCAACAGGGTCTGCATGTCCCCCTGCTCCATGGGACAGCCGTAAACCTGGATGGACGAATTCTGACGGTGCACTGGCTTGAAGAACGGAAAGCCCAGGATATGGTCCCAGTGGGCGTGGGTGAAGATCATGCTGAGCTGGTGCCTGCCTTCGGTGATGAGGGCGTTGCCCAGACGGCGGATGCCTGAGCCGGCGTCCACAACGAGGATGTCGTCGGCGGCCGTGCGGATCTCGAGACAAGTGGTGTCGCCGCCGTATCTGAGATACTCCTCGCCCGAGACGGCGATGGATCCGCGAGCGCCCCAGCAGCGTATGATCATTGCTCCTCCTACAAACCGTTAGAACTGCGCGCCCGGCATGGTGCTCCGTCGTTGCCTCAGTCTTCCGCCTTCATGCTCCCCCTGGCTACAATCATAGCGTGAAAACCTCGATGAAGAAAAGGGGGGCGTGCCCCCAGCGCGCCAGCCCGCCCCTGGTCATCTGATGTCACTGTCTCGTAACCTTCTGTGCATTGCCACACACCGCCTCGTATCGTAGGTTGGCAGCTAAAGTCGTTCCGGTACCAGGATAGTCGCAGCGCCGGCATTGCCGGCTGTTCCACCGCCCCCTCGCCTTTCCTATGGAGAGCCCCATGCCGGAGAACACGCCCAGATTGTCGTTCCTGTCCGTCTCTCTTATCGTTCTGCTGCTTCTCGCCGTTGTCATTCTCGGCTATTTCTACGCAACGTCACCCACGGAAGAGCAGGTCGCCACGGCCCGCGAGGACATCGCCGCCCTCGAAGGCCGGCTGGAAACCGTTCGCGACGAGCTCGAACGCGCCAATCAGGAGCTCGGCGCCGCGCGTTCGGACATGGACCGGCTCAGGCGGGAAAACCTGGAGCTGCGCTCGGCAACCGAGGCCAGCGACCAGGCCCGGCAGTCGCTGGACCAATGCAGGGACGAGCTCGACCGGCTGGAATCCGACCTCCGGGACGCAGAACAACGCCTTGCCGACATGGAAGCGGCGAAAGCGGCCAACGCCACCGAGCCCTTGCGGGACGAGCTGGACTCCTGCCGCGAGCAGGCCGCCAACGCCACCACCGCCCTGGACGACGCCCAGGCAAAGATCGGCTCCCTACGCGAGGAGCTGGAATCCCTGCGCAAGGAATTGCACGCCGTGCGCGACCAGGGTGCCGTCCCGGAAACCGCCAACGCCACGGGCGAAGCGCTCATATCGTGTGAGCAGGACAAGGCCGCGCTGCGCGAACAGCTCGACTCGCTGCGCGAGGACAAAGAGGAGGTTGCGGACCAGCTGGCCGCATGCCAGGAAAGCCGGATCGCCGCCACCCGGGGCCATGACGAGCTGCAATCCACCCTGCGGGACATGAAGTCAGAATACCAGAAGCTCGTGGACTCCCTGCGCGAGGAGATCGATGAGAAGAGCGTGGTCATCGAACAGATCGAGGACAGGCTGTCCATAAACATCCTCGGCGAAATCCTTTTCAGCCTCGGCAGCAGGCGGCTCAGGCCCGAGGGCAGGAATCTGCTCTCCGAAGTGGCCGAAAACCTCTCCCCGGCGCCAGGCGACTTGGTGTACGTCATCGGCCATACGGACACCGTGCCCATCGCCGCAGAGTTCAAGGAGATATTCCCGTCAAACTGGGATCTCTCCGCCGCCCGCGCAGCCTCCGTGGCCCGCTATCTGCTGGCCCACGATGCCGTGCCGCCCGAACGCATCTCCGTGATCGGAATGGCCGAACACCACCCCATAGCGGACAACGACACGGCAGAGGGCCGCGCCCGGAACAGGCGCGTGGAAATCCTCATCGGCCCCGCGCTCTACGGCAAGTAGCCGCGCCCCCACTTTCCGGCCGGACTTTATCCGCCGGGGATTTGCAAAAACCACGGCCTTGGCGCACAGTACTTCGCGATTCAGACCCTTGCCGTCGTCGCTGATCGCCACGCGGACGTGGCTGCCCTGGTGCTCGGCCTGGAGGCGGATCGTGCCCAGCTCAGGCTTGCCCGCCGCAACGCGCACCTCCGGCATCTCCACGCCGTGGTCCGCGCTGTTGCGCAGGATGTGCACCAGCGGGTCGGCGAGCAGTTCGAGCACACTTTTGTCGACTTCGGTGTCCTTGCCTTCGATCACCAGGCGGATCTGCTTGTGGGTCGATCTTGCCAGGTCGCGGATCACCCGCGGATA
>JBMCLC010000421.1:0-2789 GCA_048614715.1 Oceanidesulfovibrio sp. | reverse complement strand
TCACGGTGAGCTTGCCGCCGGCCACGAGTGCGGCCAGGCCGCCAACCGCCATTATCGAGGACTTGGTCAAGGACAGCGTGGGGACCTCCACCTGCGCCTGCATGCCGCTGGAACGGGCCACGCTGACCACATAGTACAGGTAGATGCCGAAGAAGCCGAGCAGGGCGACGCCTTCACCCCGACTCAGGATGTCCGGCCCGCCGGAGCCGGTCAAAAGAGCGTCGTTCACCAGGGCCGCGAGCACGATAACCGACAGGAGCATGAACGGTATTTCCCGCCAGCGGATGGAGGATGTGAGTGTAAGCGGTCGCAACACACCCACGGCGCCGAGAATGAGAAGCAGGTTCGCTATGTTGGAGCCCACCACGTTGCCCATGGCGATGTCCGAGGAGCCGCGCATGGCGGCGAGCAGCGATACGGCGAGTTCCGGCGCGGAAGTGCCCATGGCCACGATGGTCAACCCCACGGTGAGCTGTGGGATGCGCAGCCGCAAGGCCAGCGCGCCGGCGCCCGTGGCGAGGTAGTGGCCGCCGGCCAGCAGCAGCGGCAGGCCGATAAGCAGCGCAAAAAATGGATGCATGGGGTTCAGTACTCCACACTCAGGTGGATGGTGTCCTTGTCCTCGATCCCGGCGAGGATCTGCTCAGTTATCGCGTGCTCGCTGTCCCGGCGCTGTCGCACGGGGCACAGGTAGCGCACGGTGACGTTGATGGTGCCGTTGCCCGCGGACACGTAAACGCCCGGCCGGCGCACTTTGAACGTCACCTGAGAGCGCTCCATCTTGCGTTCGAGTTTGTCGAGGTCCAGCCGGGAATGTTCCAGCCAGGTTTCGGCCGCGTCGCGCATGAGCGTCTTCAGGGCGCGCCAGTCGCTGTTCGGAGTCACGTGGAGGGATATCTCGTGCCAGACCGCGTCAAACCCCTTGGTGGCGTTGACCACGGGATGGGTGAAAATGACCATGTTGGGCACGCGGATAAGCCGGCCCGTGGATTGACCACGTTCTTTCTGGGAGACTTCCAGCAGGGTGAAGAAGAGCATGCCCTTGCCGGTCACGTCGCCCCAGATGTCGCCGGCCACGCAAATCCGGTCGCCAATGCCGAAATGGTCCCGCGTGAGCAGGGCGAAGAAGCCAAAGAAGCTTATCACGATTTCCTTGGACGAGATCGTCAGGCCGGCGGCGATGAGGCCCAGCACCGTGAGCAGCGGCTTGAAACCCTGCAGCCAGATGAGCACCATGGCGATGAGGATCGCGATGGTGGAGGCGATGGAGAACGTATTCTCCATGACGAAGCGGAACTTGAGGTCTTCCTCCGAGGGCCGGAAAAACACGATGAGGATGCGCTTGAGCAGCAGGATGGCCAGGACAACGGCTACGCTGACTATTGTGTTGAACACCCAGTCCGGCAGCGCGGTGAACCACTGGAGCACGGCGTTCATATCCATCTGCGTTTCCGGAAAATGACGACCATGGCTAGGGCGATGAGCAGCATGGCCCCCAGAACGACGAAATAGCCGTACCGGGTGTTGAGTTCAGGCATGTTCTGGAAGTTCATGCCATAGACGCCGGCAAGGAAGGTCAGGGGTATGAAGATGGTGGCGATGACCGTGAGCACGCGCATTACCGCGTTGAGCTTGAGTCCGGCCAGGGAGATGGCCGTCTCGGCAAGGTTGTCCAGAAGCGTGGACAGCAGCACGGTGGCGTCCCGCACATGGGCGGCGTGGTCCCGTACGTCGCGCAGGAAGGGCCGCACCTCGTCGGCGAAGTGTTCCTGCTCGTCGCGCACCAGGCGTATGGCTATCTCGTGCATAGGCCGCACGGCCGTTTGAAACAGAAGAAGCTCCTTGCGCATGCCGTAGATGTCCTTGAGCACCGGGGCGCCGCCGTCGCTGTTCTCGCTGATGAGGGCGTCTTCGAGCCCACGGCACGTCTCTGCGATCTCGTCGACCACCAGAAAGCAGTTGTCCACCAGGGTGTCGAGCAGGCAGGAGAACAGATAATCCGCGCCCATGCGCCGCATCCGGCTCCGAGGGTTCTTGAGCCGGGGGTATATCGCGTTCCACGGGTTGTTCGGATTCTCTTCTATGGTCAGGCAGCGGCCTGGGGTAAGGGCCAGAGCCACGTGTTCCTGCAGGATCTTTCCGGCGGCGGGGTCGAAAGCCAGGGCCGTGGCCGTGGCGAACAGCACGTGCTCGCCCTCGTCCAGGGATGGCCGGTGGGCCGTGTTCAGGGCGTCCTCGAGCTGCAGTGGATGGAGGCCGAAGATCTCGCCGGCGCGCCGCGCGATGGAGGGGTCGTGCATGCCCACGAGCCGAACCCAGGCCACGCCGCCCTGGGCTGCGGCGGCCTGAAGGATCTGTTCCATATCGCCGACCTCGATGATGCGTTGCTCCATGGTTCCGGCCGAATAGGTCGTGCACTCGATGAACGGGTCGAAGGTTTTTTCAGGTCCCACATAGGCGACTTGGCCTGGCGGCCGGCCGGCTTTTCTGGAATGGCTGCGCAGCAGGTCGAACATTCCATTGTGGTGCACCAGCGCCGGGCTCGCGTCAAGACACGCCGTAGCGTTTGAGCTTCTTGTGCAGGGTCGCGCGGGTGATGCCCAGCCGTCTGGCCGCCTCGCTCTTGTTACCCTCGCATTCGTCGAGCGTGCGCAGGATGGTCGCGCGTTCCACGTCGTCCAGTGTCCGGACATCGCAGGCGGCATGCGCCTCGTCGGTCCGGGCGGCGCGAGCCATCTCGGGCGGCAGCTGGGCCGTATCCACATACTCGGCGGTGGCCAGCACCACGG
>JBMCLC010000420.1:0-2789 GCA_048614715.1 Oceanidesulfovibrio sp. | reverse complement strand
GATTATCCCATCGCCGTTCTTGTCCATCCAGGCGACGAGGCCCGTCTCCTCCCAGTTCGTGAACCACGAGGGCGCCTCGGCGTAGGGCACCTCGTTCACCGTCTTGATCATGTTGTAGCGCGCGAACCCGGCGACGGCGGGCGCCGTGGTGTACAGGATGGCGATGAACAGCAGCGCGTAGCCGGCGGAGAGCCGCGCAGCGCGGACGCTGGGAACCGTGTAGAACCGGATGATGACGTGGGGCAGCCCGGCCGTGCCGACCATGAGCGCCAGCGTCAGGGCGAAGACGTCGAGCCTGGACTTCTGCCCCGGCCCGAATGCCGAGGTGTATTCCGCGAAGCCCAGGTCCGTACTTATCTGGTTCAGGGTTTCCAGCAGATACTGGCCCGCGTCCTGGCCCTGGGCGAGGGTTCCGCCGAAGCCCAACTGCGGAATGGGATTGCCGGTGATTTTCATGCTGATGGCCACAGCCGGAATGAGGAACGCGATGATCAGCGTGATGTACTGCGCCACCTGCGTCCAGGTGATGCCCTTCATGCCGCCGAGGCCGGCGTAGAAGAACACGATGAACATGCCGATGACCACGCCGGTGGTGACGTCCACGCCGAGAAACCGGCTGAAGACGATGCCCACGCCGCGCATCTGCCCGGCCACGTAGGTGAGCGAGACGAATATGGCGCAGACAAGCGCCACGATGCGCGCCGCTGTTGAATAGTAGCGGTCGCCCACGAAGTCCGGCACGGTGAACTTGCCGAACTTGCGCAGGTATGGCGCCAGCAGCAGGGCCAGGAGCACGTAGCCGCCAGTCCAGCCCATGAGGTACACGCAGCCCTGGTAGCCCATGAACGAGATGAGGCCGGCCATGGAGATGAACGAGGCCGCGCTCATCCAGTCGGCCGCGGTGGCCAGGCCATTGGCAATGGGAGGCACGCCGCCGCCGGCCACGTAGAAGCCGCGGGTGTCCTTCACCCGCGATTTCCAGGCAATGAATATGTAGATCCCGAACGTGAGACCCACCATGATGTAAGTCCAGAACTGTATGGACATGATCGTTACTCCTTCAAAAATATGTCTCTTTCTATTGGCCTCATCGAAGCTGCGGGGATTTTGGGTCCTGCGTTCGAAGGCTTTGCCCTGGCCCGCCGCGCCTACTCATGGACGTCGAACTCCCGATCCAGCCTGGACATCAGGAAGAAGTAGGTGAAGATGAGCACCACGAAGACGTAGATGGAGCCCTGCTGGGCAAACCAGAAACCGAGTGGGAATCCGGCTACCGTGATGGCGTTGAGGGTCTCGACGAGCAGGATTCCGAATACGTACGAGACCAGGAACCAGATGGAGAGCAACACGATCATGTAGCGAACGTTGCGTCGCCAGTAGACTTTGAGATCCTTGGCCATGGCGTCCTCCTTGTGGGTTGGGGGGTGATCGCTTATGCCCTTGTATGGCCCCGCAATCCACAATGCATGCGATTTCCGGTGGATGGCGGAAAACCCCGCCGTGAACGGGAGCAGCTTATCGAGACGCCGTTCACCGCGTTGGAGCGACCGTTCGCCCCCGGCCTGGGCAAATCGCGCGATGCGCTTGTTTTTCGAAAAATGAAACGCAGGAACCGGAAATCAACCGTGCTCCGCTGACTGGCCTCCACAGACCGCCCACCGGACCGGACACAAGGCGCCGGTTATGAAATATCGGCCACTTCCCCTTGCGCCCTACTTTTGTTAGGCCAAACACAGCCGTCGCGACTGACCTCTCAACCTCCCGGGGACGCCCTCGCATGAACATGCTCGACATCATCTTCGTGGTGGTTCTGGGCTACACCGCCTTTCGGGGCCTGTTCCGCGGCCTCATACTCGAGGTCGCCTCTCTTGGCGGCGTGGTTCTCGGCGTGTACCTCGCCATCACCTACCACGAGGAGCTCGGCGAGCCTCTCTCCCGCGTGATCTCCAATCAGGACTGGGTGGTCATCGCCTCGTACCTGATCATCTTCATCGCCACCATCCTGCTCGTGTCCTTTGTCGCCGGGCTCGCCATCGCCTTGGTGAAGAAGACCGTGGCCGCGTGGCTGAACTACCTGGGCGGATTCGTCTTCGGCATCCTCAAGGGCGGGCTGATCTGCGCCGTAATCTTCTGGCTCTTCATCTCCGTGTTGCCCAACTCAGAAACAGTCGGAAGCTCGCGCGCGGCGCCCTACATTCAGGAGTACGGCGCGTGGCTCGAACAGTTCGTGCCCGAGTCCATGCGATCCATGATCCCCAGATCGCCTGGAGGTGCCCGAGACATCCACCCCCCGGACACCCCGCCCGGCAACGACACGCCAGGCTACGAACCCTACGGCCCCACAGGGCCGTCCGACTCCAACTCCACGCCGATCTGAGCGTAATTCCACAAATTTCCAACACCACCGAGGCCGTTTCCCATGAGTCGTTCTTTCGACACGCTTCTCGACGTCATCGATACCCTGCTGGGACCCAATGGCTGCCCCTGGGACAAGGAGCAGACACCCCACACCCTGTCAGACTACATCATCGAGGAAGCCTTCGAGCTGGTGGAGGCCATCCGCGACAACAATCCCCGGGAGGCGGCCGAGGAACTCGGCGACCTCATGTTCCTGCTCTGCTTCGTGGCCCGCTGCTACCAGAACCAAGACGCCGGATTCACCGTGGATGATTCTCTGGACATGATCCGGCGCAAAATGATCCGCCGCCACCCCCACGTCTTTGGCGAGGAAACCGTGAACGGCTCCGGCGAGGTTCTAGCCAACTGGGAAAAAATCAAACGCGCCGAAA
>JBMCLC010000419.1:0-2793 GCA_048614715.1 Oceanidesulfovibrio sp. | reverse complement strand
AACTCGGCGGAAGACACGCCCTGCTCCAGGATCTCACCGGTCAGGCTGTCCACGCCGTCCTTGGCCCCGCGTTGCGAGCGCCGGAACCAGACCACGTTGATGAGCGCTTCGTTGTCCTTGAGCGAGAAATAGAGATGGCCGGAGGACGGCCGCGAAAGGTTGGAGACCTGGCCCCGCACCCAGAAGAACGGGAACTCGGTCTCGAGCATGTTCTTGACCCGGTCTGTTATCTCGCGGACTGTGAAGATGTGCATGGGAAGCAAGCTCCCGCTGGAGTCCGGCGCGTGGCGCGTTCTGGATGTCGACAACCGCATCGCCCGCCGAACATACCGTATCCGACGGGCGATGGGTGCAAAAGAAGCGTCAAATGGTCCAGGATTCCAGGACGCGGTCCCGGAACGCGTCGAAGGCTTCCTCGAACCCGTCCACCGGCAGCTCGGCCTTCTCGCCTGTGCGGCGGTCCTTGGCCTCCACCACGCCGCGGGCCAAAGCCTTGGCGCCCACCACCACCTGGATGGGGAAGCCCACGAGGTCGGCGTCCTTGAACTTCACGCCGGGCCGCTCGTTGCGGTCGTCGAAAAGCACCTCGATGCCCTTGCCGGACAGCAGCGCGTAAAGCTCCTCGGACTTGGCGACCACCTCTTCATCCTTGGTCCCCAGGGTGAGCAAGGCTACCTCGTACGGGGCGATGGACGGCGGGAACACGATGCCGAGCTCGTCGTTGTTCTGCTCGATGGCCGCGGCCAGGATGCGCGAAACCCCGATGCCGTAGCAGCCCATGATCATATGCTGCTCCTTGCCCGCCTCGTCCAGGAACGTGGCGCCCATGGACTCGCTGTACTTGGTGCCGAGCTTGAACACGTGGCCCACCTCGATGCCGCGGGGCATTTCGAGGCCGCCGCCGCATGTCGGGCAGGGATCGTCCAGGGTGACGGCGCGAAGATCCCCGCTGCCGGTGAGCTTCACATCGCGGGGGATGTCCAGGTGCAGCACATGGGCGTCGTCCTTGTTCGCGCCGGCGGCCCAGTCTGTGTCGCGCAGCACTTCCTCGTCCGCGTAGATACGCTCCACACCCAGACCCACGGGACCGGCAAAGCCGACAGCCGCGCCGGACCACTGCTTCACCTGCTCGGGTCCGGCAAGCTGCAGGCTGGATGCGCCGATGAGGTTCTTCAGCTTGATTTCGTTGAGCTCACGGTCGCCGCGCAGGAGGACGGCCACAGCCTCGCCGTCGGCCTCGTACAGCAGCGTCTTGAGGATTCTGGACTCGGGCAAGGCCAAAAAATGCGCCACTTCGGCCACGGTGTGCATGCCCGGTGTCTCGACCTCGACAAGCTCTTGGCACTCCCCGCGGTCAATGGGCTCGTCCGGGTAGCGGACCTCGGCCTTCTCCAGGTTCGCCGCGTACTCGCACTGGGTGCAGGTCACTATGGTGTCCTCGCCCGTGGAGGCCAGCACCATGAATTCGTGGGAGAAGGAGCCGCCAATGGCTCCGGAATCGGCCTGGACTGCGCGGAACCGCAGGCCCAGACGCGTGAATATGCGCGAATAAGCCTCGTACATGGAGGCGTAGCTCGCATCGGCGCCGTGGTTGTCCTTGTCAAAGGAGTAGGCGTCCTTCATCACAAACTCGCGGCCGCGCATGAGACCAAAGCGAGGGCGGATCTCGTCGCGGAACTTGGTCTGGATCTGGTAGAGGTTCAGCGGAAGTTGGCGATAGGAGCGCACCTCGCCGCGCACGAGATCGGTAATCACTTCCTCGTGTGTGGGGCCCAGGCAGTAGTCCCGGCCGTGGCGGTCCTTGAGGCGGAGCAACTCCGGCCCGTACACCTCCCAGCGGCCGGTCTCCTGCCAGAGGTCGCCGGGCTGGACCATGGGCATGAACACCTCCTGGCCGCCGGCGGTGTTCATTTCCTCGCGAACGATCTGGGCGATCTTGTCCAGGCTGCGGCGGCCCAGGGGGAGGTAGGTGTAGATGCCGGAAGTAAGCTTGCGGATCATGCCGGCGCGCACGAGCAGCTTGTGGCTGATGACCTCGGCGTCCGCCGGGGCCTCCTTGAGTGTCGGCATGTAAAGAGCGGAAAGACGCATCAGGATTCTCCCCTGCGGTGTGCGAGGAAGGCGTCCAGCTCCTCCAGGAAGGCGGGCAAGAGATTCTCCCGGCCCCGGACGATGCGGACGACTTCGCCCTTTTTGAAAATTATTCCCTTGTTCCGGCCGCCGGCAATGCCGATGTCGGCTTCCCTGGCTTCGCCGGGTCCGTTGACCACGCAACCCATGACCGCCACGGTGAACACCTCGTCCACGGTCCTGAGCCTCGCCTCGACCTCTTCCGCCAGTTGGATGAGGTCGATTTCCGTACGCCCGCAGGTGGGGCAGGATATAATCTCGGGACCGCGCTCGCCCAGCCCGAGGCTTCGCAATATCTGCCAGGCCACGCCCACCTCGGCCACGGGATCGTGGGTCAGGGAAACGCGCAGGGTGTCGCCTATGCCCTCGTAGAGCAATACCCCCAGACCCACGGCGGATTTCACCGACCCGGACACGAGGGTGCCGGCCTCGGTCACGCCGATGTGCAGCGGGTAATCCACACGATCGGCAAGTATACGGTAAGCGGCCACGGTATGCATGACCGAGGACGACTTGAGTGATATCTTGGTTTCGTGGAAACCGCGTTTCTCCAGCATGGCCACGTGTTTGAGGGCAGATTCCACCATGGCCTCGGGCGTGGGGCCGCCGAATCGCGCCAGGAGCTCCTTTTCCACGGAGCCGGAGTTCACGCCCACGCGGATG
>JBMCLC010000418.1:0-2827 GCA_048614715.1 Oceanidesulfovibrio sp. | reverse complement strand
GGGACCCATCGAGGCCGCCGCCCAGGGACTGGAGTTGGACGATGACGACCTCGTGTTCCGGCTCAACCTCGTCAACGTTTCGGAATTCTCGCCCCAGGGCGTGATGCGCGACTACGCCGCCGGCCATATCGACACCGCCGAGGCCACGGCCCTGCTGGACACGCTCTCCCGCAGGCTCACCGACCTGCTCGACTCGCGGTTCGAAATCCATCCCGGCGTGCAGTACCGCCACCTGCTTGTGGCCAAGGGCTCGGCCGACGGCCCCCTGGACGATCTCTTCATCAACCCGCCCCACGACATTCTGGACAAGCCCATAAGCGCGGACGTGCATGCCTACTCCGAGCACCCGGAACTGCACGCACTGCTCGCCGAGGCCGCCGGAATACTGGCTTCTCCGGACAACAACACCAAGGCCAACGCTCTGTGGCCATGGGGCCAGGGACGCCCGCTCGTTCTGCCGACCTTTGCCAGAACATATGGCCTGCGCGGAGCCGTGATCTCCGCCGTGGACCTGGTAAAGGGGCTGGGTCGCGCCGCCGGCATGGACGTACTGGAGGTGAGAGGCGTCACCGGACTGCTGGACACCAACTACGAAGGCAAGGTCCAGGCCGCCCTCGACTACATCGACGACGGCGGCGAATTCGTCTTCCTGCATGTGGAAGCGCCGGATGAATGCGGACACGGCGGCAACGCCGGAGAGAAGATCGAGGCCATCGAACGGTTCGACGCGCGCGTCGTGGGCCCGCTGGTGGACGCACTGTGGGAGCGCAATGCCGCGTTCCTCGTGGGCTGCGACCATTTCACCCCGGTTTCGGAGCGGACCCACACCAAGGACCCCGTCCCGTTCGCTCTGGCCTGGAAAGGCTGCGAAACGCCCTCCGGCGCCGAAGGCTACTCCGAGATCCAGGCCGCTGCCACGGCATTGATGATCGAACCCGGATTCGAACTTCTGGGCTGGTCCCTTGCCCAAGCCGGTTTGCGGAGATCCGGAAAATGAGCGAGCCGGCAACACCTTTCCCCACGCCGGAGTGCTGGCATCCCCACCGCGTCTCTTACGGCGAGACCGACACCATGGGGCTTGCCTACTACGGCGAGTACATGCACTTTTTCGAACGGGCGCGCAGCACCTTCATCCGCGAGCGTGGCATGAGCTACGCCGAGGTGGAACGCAAGGGGGTGCTGCTGCCGGTGCGCGAGGCATGCTGCCGGTACCGCCACCCCGCCCGCTACGATGATCTTGTCTGGATACGCGCCGGGGTCGGCGAGTGGACCCGCGTTTCCATCACCTTTGTCTACGAAGTATGGGACGAAGCAAAATCGCAGCTCCTTGCCACGGGTCACACCCAGCATGCCTGCGTGGGACCCGACTTCAAGCTTGTTCGAGTGCCTGAATGGCTCAAGGAGATGTTTCAAGATGATTGACGAACCCAGGCCCGCCGCTTCCCCGGCGGCGGGCGACCACCATCCGGCTTTGCCGGTCAACGGCTTCATCGACGTCCACACCCATTCCTTCCATCCCAAGATCGCGCATAAGGTCCTGGCGCAGCTGGAAAGCCACTACCGCATCCCTCCCGTGGGCACCGGCCTGCTGGAAGACCTGCTCAGCGCGGAATCCGCCGCCGGCGTCACGCGCATGGTGGTGCACAACGCGGCGACCACGCCGGCCCAGGTCATCCCGGCCAACAACTGGGCCATCGACCTGCTGCGACAGGCGCCGGAACGGGTGGAGCCCTTCGGCGCCATCCACCCGGGTTTCGAGAACTGGCGCAGCGAGCTGGACCGGCTGGAGCGCGCCGGCGTGCGCGGTTTGAAGATCCATCCGGATTTCCAGGGATTCCGGCTGGACGACCCCCAGCTCTTCACCATCATGGAGGCCGCGGCCGAACGATTCGTTTTCATGATCCACGTGGGCGACAGGCTGCCGCCGGAGCAGAACCCGTCCTGCCCGTTCAAGCTGCTCGCCATCCACGAGGCCCTGCCCCAGGCGCGGATCATCGCCGCGCACTTGGGCGGCTACCTGCACTGGCGCTGGGTTCTGGAGACCATCATAGGCCGCGAGGTGTACATCGACACATCAAGCTCGCTGTCCTACATCGACCAGTCCTTGCTGGACGCCATATTCGAGCGCCATCCGCGCGAGTACATCCTCTGCGGCAGCGACTGGCCGCTGCACGATCCCAAGCGCGAGATAGAACTTCTGCGTTCGCGGCTCGGGCTGACGGACGCGGAGGTCGCAGAGATCCTCGCCAACGGCGCACGGCTGCTGCCGGCCAGAGAGACGGGCTAATCGTTCGGCACGCCGAGCGTCTCGCGGATCGACTCGATTCCCCGCTTCTGCACGAACAGGGATGTGCGGTGCTTTACCGAAGCCTCGGCGACGTAGAGGTTGAGGAACGCGCCCACGAGATGCTCGGCCTCGTCGTCCACGAGGCGCCCGTCGCGGCCTCCGACCTGCCATTCGAGCGGGTGGACGGAACCGAGGGGCGGCTGTCGGACTACGCGGGCCGCATGGTCGTGCTGAACTTCTGGGCCACCTGGTGCGCGCCCTGCCGCGAGGAGATGCCGTCGCTGCAGAACCTGCACGACGCGCTTGCCGGCGAGGATTTCGCCGTGGTCACGCTCGCGACCGGCTTCAACCAGCCCCAGGCGATCCACCGGTTCTTCGACGAGACCGGGGTCACGGACCTGCCGCAATACCGCGACATCAACCAGCAGATCGCCCGCGAGATGGGGGTCTTCGGCCTGCCGATCACGGTGATCCTTGACGCGGAAGGCCGGGAGATCGCGCGGCTGCCGAGCTCCGGCGCCGACTACTACCGGGGCGACG
>JBMCLC010000417.1:0-2827 GCA_048614715.1 Oceanidesulfovibrio sp. | reverse complement strand
CTCCAGCCCCTGGACACCGGCGGCAGCGTGTTCCACACCTTCCTCGGCGAGGCCGTGCCGGACACCAACGCCCTGAAGAACTTCATCATCAAGGCCTTCAGCCAGACAAAGCTGCCGTACCTCTCCATCACGCCCACTTTCAGCGTATGCAAGGAGCACGGCTACGTGCATGGCGAGCACTACGAGTGCCCCACCTGCGGCGCGGACACGGAGGTCTATACCCGCATCGTGGGGTATTACCGCCCGGTGTCTCAGTGGAACAAGGGCAAGCAGGCCGAATACGTCGATCGCATGGTCTTCGGCGACATCACGTCGGAGCTTTGCGGCTGCTGATCCGCTGCGCCGCGGGGATCGTACCAACAGACAACCCCCGGTCCTCTGCGCGAGGACCGGGGGTTTTTCATGCGGAATGTACTTTCAGCACACGTGTGCACTGGACTAAACCAGTGCCGGCCATGTCCTCAGCTATTCACAGCACGCTTCGGATGAGTACTTGACGATTTGCACAACGGCCCCTTGTGGATCCTGAATCACCGCAAATCGCCCGACCTTTGGAATATCGACGGGACCAAACAGCACCTGGCCGCCCAGTTCAGCGCATTTCCTGGCGGTCTCATCCGTGTCATCCACAGTGATGTATGCGCCCCAATGCGGCGGGATATTCTGTTGCTCGCAATCTGGAGTCAAAGGCATCATGCCGCAGACGTACTGGCCGCCGACCTTGGCCGAGGAATACGTCATGCCGGGCATGTGCTCCATGGGCATCTCTTCATAGGTCCATCCGAACAGCGCGCCGTAGAATTCCTTGGCGGCCTCGATATCCGACGTCATGAGCTCGTTCCAACTGAACATGCCGTGCGTCTTCATAGGATCCATTACGTTCCCCTTGTTGTTCGGTTCACGGTGAAAGAAACGGAGCCGAATGGCTTATGCGGCCCCGGCCGAATGGCGTAGATGTCAGTAACCTTATGCTCTGGCTGTGATTATAATCCAGAAGATTCTTTTCGGGAGCGCGCCGAGGGATCGGCCACCAGGCCAAACGTACAGAGGCATCCCCGGGATTGAGACGCCTGCGGAGCGAGGCGCTTCCAGAAGTCCCGACCAGATGCGAAACCTTGGGCTGACGCGCGGGAGAACTATTCCGGATCGGTTTCCCCCGAAAAAAGACATTTCACATCGCCTGCTTTCTCAGAACTCGCGAGTGAGCCGGCTCAGAAGGTCGGTGAGCGTATCGCGCTCCTCGTCCGTGAGCCCGGCCGTAATGTCGCGGGTGAGCTGCTCGTGCAGGCCGTGGTGCTGGAGAAACTGCTCCCGCCCTTCCTCCGTTAGCTCCACGAGGATGGAACGCCGATCTTCCTGATGCGGACAACGACGCACCATCCCGCTGCGCACCAGCCGGTCCACCTGCACGGTGAGCGTGCCCGTGGTCACGCCCATTTTCTGGGCCAGCTCCTTCATGCGCAAGGGAGGGTTCACGCCCAGAATCTCCAGGGTGTGCATCTGCGGCAGGGTCATGCCCTGGTCCCGCACCACGCTGTACTCCCAGGATGAAAGCTTCTCGTAGAATTCCACTATCACATGGGAAAGCTCTTCCAGGTCTGCCACGATGCACCCTCCTCAGGCTGCGGGATCCACATTATTCAGAGCAGAATGGTCAAAAGCCCACCGTGCGCAACATGGCCGACTCCACCCAGGCCTTTCCAGCTTGCGCACTCAGTCCGTATGCTTGAAGAGCAGAAAGATAACCCCGGGCAAGGGCAATGCCCGTGCCCGCGGCGAAGCAGGCGAACACCGATATTGCCTTGAACGTTTCTGCGAATTGCAGCACATATGCATACAAGATCGCCGCCGTAGGACAAAGCACTATCATGTTCACGTAGCCGATGGAACCGAGTCCCCAGGCCGTTGATCCGCCATGCCTCATAGAACAGAGGCGCGTGGGTCATGCTTCTGGACCACTGCGGCGCCATTCACGATTTTCATCCATGTGCTGGAGGATTCGCTATTCCGTAGGCGTCGTCGGAGTGTCCGAGGAGCCGCGATCAGGACGTCCCGTCCTCTTCCTCGCTTGCGCCCCCGCCCAGACTGCGGCCGCGCACCATGCCCTCTTGCCCGTATTTCTCCCGTATCGCGTCCACGGTCTTGTCGAGCACTTCGTAGCGCCTCGATTTTTCACCCTCGCCGCCCAGGTCCAGCTTGAGCTGGTACGACGTGCGCTGAAAATTGGAGACGGTAACGCCGATGAGTCGGATCTTCTTGGTAAGCCGCTCTTTGTCCAGAAGGTCCTCGGCCGTCTCGTAGATTCGCTCGTCCGTGTTGATGGGTTCGTCCAGGGTGCGCGAACGGTTTATGTTGCGGAAGTCCACGTCCTTGAGCTTGAGCGTGACGGTACGGCCCAGGTTGCCGTCGCGTCGCAGGCGGCGGCCCACTTTCTCGCACAACCCCCAGAGGATGCGCTTGAGCTCTTCCTTGTCCCAGATGTCTCTGGCGAAGGTTGTCTCCGCACCCTCGCTCTTGGGCGCGCGGTAGGTGGTCACCCCGCGCGGGTCCAGCCCTCTGGCCCTGTCGTAGAGCACCCCGCCCCATTTGCCGAAGCGGTTGAGCCAGAACTCCTCGGAGAATCGCGCCACATCGCCGGCCGTGGTCACGCCGAGTTTGGCCAGGGCGTCCTTGCCGCGCTTGCCCACACCGGGAATGTCGCCGACAGGCAGAGTCTTGAGAATGCCGGCCACCTCGTGGGCCTCGATGATGAACACCCCGTCCGGCTTGTTCACGTCCGAGGCGATTTTTGCCAGGAACTTGATAGGCGCGATGCCCAGGGAGCAGG
>JBMCLC010000416.1:0-2834 GCA_048614715.1 Oceanidesulfovibrio sp. | reverse complement strand
GCAGCGGCGTGGAAGCTTCGCCGCTCTCCATCAAGGTGAACGCCAGCATGAGGAACGAAAAGACCCGCTTCGTGGTGAGATCATGATTGTCCACCCAGAACCAATGGTTATGAAAGCGGACCGCGGTGAAGGCGTCGCCGGGTTTCGGCTTCAACCATGAGGAACGCACCCCGACGGCCTGGAGAACGCCGCCTTCCGCGCAGCGGCTCAGCCTGGGCATGGCCAGTTGAGAGGCGATGTCCTTCTCCGGGACGTCGACCTGATTCGCGATATGGGCCATGATCTGCATGAGGGAATACGTCTGGAGCACGATGCGATCCCGGGCGCCGGGTTCCGGGTCTTCGACTAGGGCGTACTCCTTGAGCTCGGGATCCAGATCCAATAGTCGCTGCAACTCGGCGATGAGGTCCTGCACCTCATACGTTGGCCGCATGCAGCCCAGCCACAGGAAGAGCCGCTCCCCCCCGGCTTTGTCGCGCTCGGAACGCACATGCAGGGCGTTCTTCACCTGCAGTTGCGCGAGAATGTCCACGGCTCTGGCGAACCCCTCCTCGACGGCTTGGCGCCCCTGAACCGCGATGGCCATGTTGCGCAGCCCGTTTATGGAGCGCACGCCCAGACTGACGAGAAACCTAGCCGAAATGCCTGCGTCGAGGCCCAAGGCCACATTGCGCAGGGGCATCGAATTCATGATTCCCTTGCGGAACGGCGCGCCAGTCATGGGCCGGTAAGTGATGGTCGGGCGGTCGGTATAGCGACCGGAAGCTCCCAGGTTCAAGACGCTGGAGTGGCTGAACACCGTCTCCGGGCTCGGCTCCACGTCAAACAGGGTGCGGGTGTAGCCGATATTCCCGCCGGTCTCCAGGGTATAGCCAGCCACTATATCGCCGACATCCATGAAGAACATCGGCTCCACGTAGCGTACCTTCACGATATTCAACAGAATCTGGCGCTTCCACGATTCGGTCAGCGAGGTGTTGTAGTCGTGACGATCCTGAACCATTTTGTGCGGGCCTATGGATGCGCAGCCCGAGGCCACGAGCAGTGCCAGGACCAGCGTGCCTGCGACCAGTCTTCCGCCATGTCGTCTCGTCATCTCTGTTTTCCTTGTCCGTGGAATGTTCACACCTTACGGCAGGACCTCGTCCAGCCAGTCGAAGACTAAAGCGCCCATCAGGCTGCGGTTCTCCATGATGCAGTGGTTGGCGGCGCCCTCGTCGGTGGGAGTCACGATCAATCGCTTTCCGGGGTTGGGGAAGTTCTCCATGGCGTACTGTTGTTGACGCTGCACTTCCTCGCTGGCGTACTCCCCCTCGCCCACAAGGATAAGCGCGGGCACGGCGACCTTTGCCGGGTCGAAGGTATTGCCTGCGTTGGCCCCGATGAGCTTGTCCGGCTCGTCCAGTGGAACGCCGTAGCGCCAGCAGATGGACGTGACCACGTCGCGGTGGAAGGAGGTCCAGCCAGCCTTGTCCTCGGGCATGGCCAGGGCAGCGGGCATAGTGGCGAAGAGAGCATGCGCGTCCGTCACCGCAGAGTTCATGACAACCGCCCTGATCCGTGGATCATACATGGCGGCCTGTGGCACGAACAGTCCGCCGCCGCTGATCCCATATGCGGCAAGACCCTTCGGCGCCACATCCGGTCGGCCCAGCAGAGCATCCACGACAGCCCGCATGTAGATGTAGGTGTCCGTCCGAAAAAACAGTTCCTGAAACGGTGTGAGGCCCTGGCCGGGTAAATCCACGGTGGCGAAATTGTAGCCCCGGGCATGGGCCTGCGGCGCGATGTAGAAGAACAGGTCCTCGGCAAAGGTCTCGCCACCGCCGATCATTAGCAGGGTTTTGCGAGATCCCTTGTCGGGTGCAGGCCAGAAGTAGCCGGGCAGCGACGTGTCCTCGAAGGGTATCTCCAGATACTCCAAGGGCGGGTCGAGGAGCGCTCCGGCCTGTCTGAAGAGCGCCCGAGCCTTGCGACCGTTTCGGGCCAGAGCCGGGTCGTCCGGCAGCATGGAGACGAGGGAGGAGCGATAGTAATAGGCCGCTCGGAACAAATGGTCCCGGGCGCTGACCCGATGCCCGGCTTCCATTGCGTGTTCTCCTCGGGCCTCGACGCGTCTGGCCAGCTCACTCCATTCCTTCTGCCAGCTCGCGGAGTCCCCGTCCTCGATGTGCGATGCGGCGTAGAAGGCCTCGCCGACAGCCGCGCCGCCATGCACCGTGGCGCCGAGGACCAGATTCCCGAAGTGGAAGTCCATGTCCCGGTCCTCGAAGTAGTAGCGGAAGGCGGTGGCGTGGGCATCGAACTCATTCTCATTCCCAGCGGCGTAACTATCAAGGACAAAAGCCGTCAGTAGTGCGAGGAGCAAGACGCCCAAACGCGCGACCTGTGACGGACTGCTATGTATCTGTTTCATCTCGGCATCCCCCGCGATCTGACGCGCTAGGGTTTCGCCCGCTCGTCCAACCAGTTCAGCAGGCCCTCGCTGGAAACGAGTGGCGCGCCGGACTGGCAATGGAACTGTGCGCCCTGGACATCTGTGAACAAAAGATATGTCTTCGGACCGGGCAGGTCGTTGTAGAACTGGATGGACTGTTCGTAGGAGCCGGCGATCTGGTCCTGGCTCGAGTTGGCCACGAGCATCTCGGACTCGATGCGCTCGATGCTGCCGGACATGGTGTACTGCCTCAGCTTGTCGAAGAGCTCACAGGGCGTCTCGGCCTGGAATGTCCAGAGCATCTGGTTTAGGAACTGGCTCAGGTGTGGGCTCACGCGCATTTTTTCGTAGACCTTCTCATTTATCTCCTCCGAGCAGTCGCCGGAGTCCACAATAG